>JAJYQS010000054.1 GCA_021794475.1 bacterium
GACCTGTATATGGGTCGGAAGCGATTTTAAAAGCTAATGCAGAAAATGACTCATCATTAGATGCTTTTCTAAGTTCTTCTTTATCTGTCCTGGGATTAATTCCTTTAATTGACGGTACATCCAGCGGGGACGGTAAATATTCTACTACCGCATCTAATAGCGGCTGTACGCCTTTATTTTTGAAAGCCGAGCCGCAAAATACAGGAACAACTTTAAATTCGAGGGTTCCCTGTCTGATAGCTTTTTTAGCTGATGCGACATCAACTTCTTCGCCGGCTAAATATTTTTCCATAAGCTCATCATTAAAATCGCATGATTTTTCTAAAAATTCAGCATGATACTTTTGAGCTTCCGCTTTATAATCTTCCGGAATATCTATTGTTTCATATTTCGCACCCATATTTTCGTCGTTATACACTAATGCTTTCATTGCTGCAATATCTATAACACCTTTAAATGAATCTTCTAATCCAAAAGGTATTTGCATAACAACAGGCACTGCATTAAGTCTTGTTTTTATCATATCTACGCATCTGAAAAAATTTGCTCCCGTCCTATCCATTTTATTGACAAAACAAATTCTGGGCACAGAATATTTGTCTGCCTGTCTCCAAACAGTTTCAGACTGTGGCTCAACGCCGGCTACGCCGTCAAAAACGGCAACTGCTCCGTCTAAAACTCTTAAAGATCTTTCAACTTCTATAGTGAAGTCAACGTGGCCAGGTGTATCTATTATATTAATCCTATGGTCTTTCCAGTAGCATGTCGTAGCGGCAGAAGTTATCGTAATTCCTCTCTCCTGCTCTTGCTCCATCCAATCCATAGTTGCGGTTCCTTCATGAACCTCACCAATTTTATAGTTGACACCGGTATAGTATAATATTCTTTCAGTCGTTGTAGTTTTACCGGCATCAATATGAGCCATTATTCCTATATTTCGTATTTTATCAAGCGATATTCTGTCAGCCATTATTTTCCCCGTCTACCATCTAAAGTGAGCAAATGCTTTATTTGCTTCTGCCATTTTAAAAGTATCTTCTTTCTTTTTAATTGAACCGCCTTTATTGTTTGAAGCGTCTAAAATTTCTAAAGCTAAATTTTCTTCCATTGATTTTTCATTTCTCATTCTTGCATACGTAACAATCCATCTTATAGCAAGATAAAGTTTTCTATCGCTTCTTACTTCTATGGGCACCTGATAATTGGAACCGCCTACTCTGCGGGCTTTCACTTCCAAAACCGGTTTTACATTATCTATTGCCTGTTTAAAGATCTTAAACCCATCCTCTTTAGTTTTTTCTTGGATAATTTCTAAAGAACTATAAAATAAACCCTCGGCAATACTTTTCTTGCCGTCGTACATTATTTTATTTATAAACTTTTGGACTACTTTATCGTTAAATTTTGGGTCACCATCAATTACCCTTTTGACCGATCTTTTTCTTCTTGACAATTTGAGCTCCCTTGACTTTAATAATTATTTAGGTCTTTTTGCACCATATTTTGATCTTGATTGTTTTCTTCCGTTAACACCGACACAATCTAACGCACCTCTTATTATATGATATCTGACGCCAGGTAAATCTTTAACTCTTCCGCCTCTTATTAAAACTACCGAATGTTCTTGTAAATTGTGACCTTCGCCCGGAATATAGGAAGTCACCTCCATTCCGTTTGTAAGTTTTACCCTTGCTACTTTTCTAAGAGCAGAATTAGGTTTCTTCGGAGTCGTTGTGTATACCCTCACACACACACCTCTTTTTTGAGGACAGCTTCTCAATGCCGGCGAAGAAGTCTTCTTCGTTATTTTTTTTCTGCCGTTTCTTATTAATTGATTTATTGTAGGCACTATTAATTATCTCCCTTAACTTTCAATAATAAAAATTATCATTATAAACAATATTTTATTAATTGTTAATTGCCATATTGTTGAATTGATAATTTTATAATTCAATTTCAGTTTTGTCAACACTTTTTTTAATATTACTCAAAATATCTTTATTTTTATACAATAATATTATTCTATGAGACTTTAATATCTATGTCTACATACCTTTTAGATCCGGTTCCTGCAGGAATTAGCCTTCCCATTATGACATTTTCCTTTAAACCGCGTAAAAAGTCAACCTTACCCTGCAAAGCAGCCTCGGTTAAGACTTTAGTAGTTTCCTGAAACGACGCTGCGGATATAAAGCTTTCCGTACTTAAGGAGGCTTTGGTTATACCCATCAGCTCAGGTTCTGCAGATGCAGGTGTACCGCCCTCCTGCATTATTTTTTTATTTTCTGTCTCAAAAACGCTCTTGTCAACTATTTCATCCTCAAGAAATCTGGAACTGCCCGAATCTTTAATTCTGACATTTTTAAGCATCTGCCTTACTATGACCTCAATATGCTTATCATTAATCTTTACGCCCTGAAGTCTATATACTTCTTGAATTTCATCAACAAGAAACTTTGCAAGTTCTTTTTCTCCAAGAACTTTAAGAATATCGTGAGGATTGGGGGAACCGTCCATTAATGCTTCGCCGGCTTTCACATAATCGCCTTCATGAACACTGGCAATCTTACCTTTAGGAATTAGATATTCTCTTGGCTCACCGTGCGGGGGTTCTATAATTACTTTTCTTTTACCTTTAAAATCTTTTCCAAAAGTAACCTTTCCGTCTATTTCGGTAATTACCGCTAATTCTTTAGGTTTTCTTGCTTCAAACAATTCTGCGACTTTTGGTAAACCGCCTGTTATATCCTTGGTCTTAGTCGTCTCTCTCGGTATTTTTGCAATTACATCTCCTGCAAATACTTCATCGCCTTCCTGAACTGAAAGATGCGCACCGATAGGCAATAAATAACTTTTTTCCTCTAGTTGCGATTTAACTAATATTTTTGGTTTTAAACTCTGGTCTCTTGAGTCCATAATTACTTTTCTGGATAATCCCGATGTTTCATCAACCTGTTCCTGCATTGTTTCAGATTCTCTAATATCCTCAAACCTTATTTTTCCGGAAATATCCGTTACTATCGGATTTATATACGAATCCCAATCTGCTATAAGCGTGTTTTCTTTAATCCTAGAATCAGGTTCTACTTTGATCTTTGAACCATAAGCCAGTTTAAATTTCTCAAGTTCTCTTCCTGATTCATCTTCGATTATTATTTCACCGTTTCTGTTTATAACAACATATTCATTGTATCTATTTTTTATAGCATTCATGTTATTAAATTTGACAATACCTGCATATTTGTTTTCAATGCTAGCCTGTTCTGTTCTTCTTGATGCAGTACCGCCGACATGAAACGTCCTCATAGTCAATTGAGTTCCGGGCTCGCCTATTGATTGCGCCGACATAACACCTATAGCCTCGCCTATGTTTACTAAGTGTCCGGTAGAAAGATCCCTGCCGTAGCATTTAACGCAAACACCGTTTTCTGACGCACACGTCAGTACCGACCTTATTTTTACATTTTCAATATGCGCATTTTCAATCTTTGCCAAATGATTTTCTGTTATTTCTTCATTAGCTTTAACTATGAGTTCGCCGGTAAACGGATCTATTATATCTTCCAAACCGACCCTTCCTAAAATTCTTTCTTCTATCGGTTCAATGGTCTCTCCGCTTTCAACTAATGTTGAGACTATTATGCCGTCGATTGTATGACAATCGTGTTCTGATATTATAGCATCCTGCGCAACATCCACAAGTCTTCGGGTTAGGTAACCGGAGTTAGCAGTTTTCAAGGCTGTATCTGCAAGACCTTTTCTTGCTCCGTGGGTCGATATAAAATATTGAAGAACGGTTAATCCTTCTCTAAAATTAGCGGTAATAGGAGTTTCAATTATTTCACCGGAAGGTTTTGCCATAAGTCCCCTCATGCCTGCAAGCTGCCTGATTTGGGCTTCCGAACCTCTTGAACCTGAATCTGCCATCATATAAATAGAATTAAAACTTTTCCCCTCTATCGCTTTTCCTGTTGATTCATCTTTAAAAGATTCGGAACCAAGTTTATCCATCATAACTTTGGCTATTTCTTCAGTTGTAATTGCCCATGTATCAACCACTTTGTTATATCTTTCTCCATCGGTTATCAGGCCTTCTTTATAATTATTTTCAATTTCTTCAACTTTAGACGTAACGTCTCTTATCATTTGATATTTTTCTTCAGGGATTTTCATATCATTGATGCAAATAGATATACCCGATTTAGTTGAATATTGATAGCCCATTGATTTCAATCTATCTGCAAGAATTACTGTTTCTTTAGGACCGCAAATTCTAAATACATAGTCTATAAGATTTGCAATTTCTTTCTTCGTCATTGTTTTATTAATCAATGAAAAATCTATTTTTTCCGGTATTATTTCAAATAAGATAGCTCTGCCCGGTGTAGTATTTTCTATTTTTCCATTTATTCTTACTTTTACCTTCGAATGTAAATCCACATTTTTATTTTCATAAGCAAGTTTTACTTCATCGGCATTTGCAAATATTTTCCCTTCACCTTTCGCAAACGGCATCTCGCGCGTCATATAGTATAACCCTAGAACCATGTCCTGCGACGGCACTATTATCGGTTTTCCATTGGCAGGCGAAAGTATATTGTTTGTTGACATCATCAATACCCTGGCTTCGACTTGTGCCTCCACAGATAAAGGAACATGAACTGCCATCTGGTCACCGTCAAAATCGGCATTAAACGCCGCACATACTAACGGATGCAGATGTATAGCTTTACCTTCGACCAATATAGGCTCAAATGCTTGAATGCCTAATCTATGCAAGGTCGGCGCTCTGTTTAATAAAATAGGATGCTCTTTTATAACTTCTTCTAATATATCAAAAACTTCCGGCGCTTCTCTATCTACCATTTTTTTAGTAGTTTTTAGCGTATCCGTAATGCCCCTTCGCTGCAGCTGATGAAAAATAAAAGGTTTAAAAAGTTCAATAGCCATTTTTTTAGGTAAACCGCACTGGTGAAGCTTTAATTCCGGACCTACCACAATGACTGATCTTCCTGAATAGTCAACCCTTTTGCCCAATAAATTTAATCTGAACCTTCCTGTTTTTCCTTTCAGCATTTCGCTTAGGGATTTTAAAGGTCTTTTATTGGAACCCATTATTACCCTGCCGCGTCTGCCATTATCAAACAGCGCATCGACAGCTTCCTGAAGCATTCTTTTTTCATTTTTTATAATAATATCAGGTGCTGATAGCTCAATTAACTTCTTTAAACGATTATTTCTGTTTATTACTCTTCTGTAAAGATCGTTTAAATCAGAACTTGCAAATCTGCCGCCTTCTAAAGGCACTAACGGACGCAGGTCAGGCGGTATGACGGGAATTACGTCGAGAATCATCCATTCAGGTTTATTCCCCGATGTTCTAAAAGCTTCAATAATTTTAAGCTGTTTTGCAAGTTTTTTCTTTTTTACTCCATTTGGTAAAATTCTAATTTCTTCTTTCAGGCTTTTAGACATAGACTCGAGTTCTATCATCTTTAGAAGCTCTTTGATGGCAGCAGCTCCTATTTCTGCAATAAAACTGTAGCCTTCTTTTTTAAGCTTTAAATATTTTTCCTCAGTTATTACATCTTTTGTTTTGACGCCGGCTTTTACAGCGTCTCCTGCATCTAAAATAACATATGACTCGAAATAAAGAATTTTTTCAATTTCTTTTAAAGTCATATCAAGCAAACTGCCGATTCTTGACGGAAGACTTTTAAAAAACCAAATATGTGCAACAGGAGAAGCCAGTTCAATATGCCCTAACCGTTCTCTTCGAACTTTAGACTGAATAACTTCAACTCCGCATTTTTCGCACACTATGCCGCGATGCTTCATCCTTTTATATTTACCGCAATTACATTCGTAATCTTTTATAGGACCAAATATTTTAGCGCAGAATAGTCCGTCTCTTTCAGGTTTAAGTGTCCTGTAATTTATTGTTTCCGGCTTTTTAACCTCTCCATGAGACCATTTTCTTATTATTTCAGGTGAAGCTAAGCTTAATTTGATTCTATTAAAACTTAAAGGATCCTTAACATCATTTTCTTCATTAAAAAATCTTTCATCTTTGTTGAAAAACTTTTTAAAGTTCATTTCTTTTGAAAAATGAGTCTCTACCTCTTCTTTATCTAAATCATCTTTAATATCTTCTATACTTGCAGTATCTGCGTCATTTATTTCATTTTCAAACAGCATTATCGGCCTCCTTTAATAATTCCACATTAAGGCATAAACTCTGGAGTTCTTTTATAAGAACGTTAAATGATTCAGGCAAGCCAACCTTAAATGATGTATCGCCTCTAACAATAGCCTCATACATTTTGGTTCTGCCGATTGCATCGTCTGATTTAACCGTCAAAAACTCCTGAAGAGTATTTGCAGCGCCATAAGCCTCCATTGCCCATACTTCCATTTCCCCAAGTCTTTGGCCGCCAAATTGAGCCTTGCCGCCAAGAGGCTGCTGTGTTACCAATGAATATGGTCCGGTTGACCGAGCATGTATCTTATCGTCAACTAAATGATGTAATTTAAGCATATACATAATTCCAACGGTAACCTTTCTATCAAATTTTTCTCCGGTTCTTCCGTCGTATAAATCAACTTGACCGCTTTCATCAACCCCAGCAAGTTTTAAATATTTATTAATATCCGACTCTTTTGCTCCATCAAAAATAGGAGTAGCCATGTAAACACCCTTTTTATACTTTTTAGCAACTTTTATAACTTCCTCATCATTCAAATTTTTTATTATTTGAGCAACCGGTGAGTCGCCAAAAATAGCAAATAGCTTTTCTCTAACAGCAGCAGCTCCAAAATTATTTTCTATTAATTCATTAATCTGAATACCAAGATTATGCGCAGCCCATCCAAGATGCGTTTCAAGAATCTGCCCCACATTCATTCTTGAAGGAACACCTAACGGATTCAGAACCATATCGACTATTCTGCCGTCTTTCATAAACGGCATATCCTGAATTGGCAATATTCGAGAAACAACACCCTTGTTGCCATGTCTTCCGGCCATTTTGTCGCCTACGGACAGTCTCCTTTTCATCGCAACATATACTTTAATAGTTTTTAAAACTCCAGGGGGTAATTCATCCCCTTTCTGTGTTCTGTTAATTTTTTCTTCATATGCATTTTTTATGAATTCAACACTGTCCTGAGCTTCATCGTCTATTTTTTTTAATTTGTCGTATATATTTTTAGAACCTTCTTCAAATTCTAAATTAAAAATATCATTTCTATTTAATCTTACGGCTATTTCTTCCGTAATTTTATCTCCTTTATTTAAAATAATCTGCTTATGCCCCTGCGATATTGCAATTTTTGCATTAATGGTTTTATCTAAAACAACAGCCCTCATTTTTTTCAGAGAATTTTCTAATAATGCTTTTTCTTCGTCATTTTCTTCTTTTAAAAGTTTAGTAATTTCAGAATTCTCAATTTCTTTCGTTCTTAAATCCTTATCTATACCCTTTCTCGAAAATATTCTAACATCGACAACTACGCCCTCTACACCCGGCGGCACACGCAAAGATGTATCCTTAACCTCTCTTGCCTTTTCACCGAATATAGCGCGTAATAGTTTCTCCTCCGGCGTCAAAACAGTTTCGCCTTTAGGCGTAACCTTGCCTACTAAAATATCCTGCGCTTTCACCTCTGCTCCTATTCTTATAATGCCGTCTTCATCCAAATTTTTTAAGGAATCTTCTCCTATATTGGGTATATCAGAGGTTATTTCTTCTTTTCCAGATTTAGTTTCTCTGCATATAGCTTCAAACTCTTCAATATGAACTGAAGTAAAGCTATCTTCCTGCAATATTCTTTCGCTAATTAATATAGAATCTTCAAAGTTATATCCGTTCCATGGCATAAAAGCAACCAGAACGTTATGTCCAAGCGCTAATTCTCCAAATTCCGTGGACGTGCCGTCTGCAATTATATCGCCTTTTTTTATTTTCTGACCTATTTTTACCAACGGTCTTTGATTTAAACAAGTATTTTGATTAGACCTTTCAAATTTCGTCAAATTGTAAATATCAATCGGCGCTATTTCTTCGGCAATATTACCTGCCGCCGACATATCGCGCCTTATATTTATTTTTGTTCCGTCAACATAACTGACAATGCCGCTTTGGCGTGCTACAACGCAAACCCCGGAATCTTTAGCTACTATTTTCTCAACACCGGTCCCAATCAGAGGTGCGTCCGGTTTCAATAATGGCACTCCCTGTCTTTGCATATTAGAACCCATTAATGCTCTATTTGCATCATCATTTTCAAGAAACGGTATTAATGAAGTTGCCACTGAAACCAATTGCATTGGCGCAACATCAATATAATCAACTTCGTTTGGATATGCCATAATTATTTCGCCGCTTCTTCTAACGGGAATTAATTCATTTACAAGATAACCGCCGCTATCCACTAATGCGTTAGCCTGAGCAATTATATATTTTTCTTCTTCAATTGCTGTAAGGAAATCAACATCATCAGTAATCATGGAACCTTCATCAGTTATCTTAACCCTTCTGTACGGTGTTTCAATAAACCCATACTCATTAACCCTTGCATAAGATGCCAATGAAGCGATTAGCCCAATATTTGGGCCTTCAGGAGTTTCAATCGGGCATATTCTTCCGTAATGCGTCGGATGAACATCTCTTACTTCAAATCCGGCTCTTTCTCTGGTTAATCCGCCCGGACCTAATGCTGACAACCTTCTTTTGTGAGTTATCTCCGATAAAGGATTAGTCTGATCCATAAACTGCGACAATTGGCTTCTGCCAAAAAATTCTTTTATTAGAGACGTTACAGGCTTTGGATTAACTAAATCATTGGGCATATATGAATCCGGACGCTGTATGTTCATTCTTTCTTTTATAGCCCTTTCCATTCTCACTAATCCTATTCTGTATTGGTTCTCAAGCAATTCTCCGACTGCTTTAACTCGTCTATTGCCCAGATGGTCAATATCGTCGACAACACCCCTGCCGTCCTTTAAATCTACTAAATATTTAACAACATTTAATACATCATCCGGTGATAAAATCCTATCATTCAAGCTTTTATTCATATTCAGCTTATTATTTATTTTTAGCCTGCCTACTTCCGAAAGATCGTATCGTTCGGGATTAAAAAACATATTCTCAAAAAATGATTGCGCGGACGATAAGCTCGCAGGATCGCCGGGACGCATTCTTTTATATATATCAATAAAAGCTTCCTCTTTTGTTTCTAATTTATCAGCTAATATTGTATTTAATATAGATGATGAAACATTAATGTCATCAATAAAATATACAGAAAATTCGCTTATTCCATATTTCTTAAATAATTCTAAAGTATCGCGCGTAATCGGCTGTAATGCTTTTGCAATTATGTCTCCGTCAAATAAAACATCTTTAATAAGATATTTGCCTATAATTCCTTCTTCCTCGCATGGAAGAAATTCAACACCCGCCTCTTCCAACTTATTAATAATAAGTTTTGTAACCCTTTTGCTTTTCCTGGCTATAATTTCCCCAGTTTTAGGATTTCTTACATCTGCTATAATTTTAATTGAACCTAAAAAATTTTTAGGTATCTTTCTTAAAAATTTACCATCTTCAAATTTATATATTTCTTCCTGGTAAAAGTTATTTAATATGTTATCTTTATTGTAGCCAAGCGCTTTTAATAAAATAGAAACAGGGAATTTTCTTTTTCTGTCGATTCTGACAAAAACCATATCTTTTTGGTCAAATTCAAAATCAAGCCATGAGCCTCTATAGGGAATGATTCTTGCTGTGTAATATGATTTCCCTTGAGCATCATTTCTTATTTTGTCTTTATCATATATTACACCGGGAGATCTTTGCAGCTGGCTTACTATAACTCTTTCTATTCCGTTAATTACAAATGAACTGTTCTCCGTCATCAGCGGAATTTCGCCGAAATAAACTTCCTGCTCTTTTATATCTCTTGGAATATTCTCATCAGATCCGCTTTCTGCTTCTTCATAAGTTATTAAATGAACCAAGATTCGCAATGGAGCACTGTAGGTAAGACCTTTTTGCTTGCACTCTTCAATGGAATATTTAGGCTCGCCGATTGTATACCCTATAAACTCTAACGAAAAATTATTGTTAAATCCTTTAATCGGGAAAACTGAGTTAAACACACCCTGAAGCCCGATATTAAGCCTTTTGTCCTGAGAAACATCTTTCTGCAGAAATCTTTCGTATGATTTTCTTTGTATATCTAAAAGATTCGGAATATCAATAACTTTTTTAATTTTAGAAAATTCTTTTCTTATTATAATTGAATCTAAATTTTCTAAATTATACGATCTGTTTCCAAAACCGCCTACACGATCGTTTGATATTTCTGATTTTATTTTAGCCATTTAAATTTTTACTCCCGGTATTATTTATAATACTATTATTTTACTTCTACTTTTGCACCTACTTCTTCCAATTTTGCTTTAATTTTATCTGCTTCTTCTTTATTTACACCGGTTTTAACAGCTTTCGGCGCACCATCGACAAGGTCCTTTGCTTCTTTTAATCCAAGGCTCGTTAATTCTCTTACTACTTTAATTACCTGAATTTTATTTGCTCCTGCATTATCAAGAATAACATCAAATTCTGTTTTTTCCTCGACGGCTTGCGCTCCTGCAGGTCCGGCAGCTGCTACTTGAGGTCCTGCCATAGCCATTTGAGCCTGAACACCAAATTTTTCTTCTATCGCACTGATTAGATCATTTAATTCAATTACCGATACATTTTCAATATAATTTAACACGTCTTCTTTAGTTATAGCCATTATAAAATCCTCCAAAAATTTAATATATAAATAAATTTTTAATTTTATTTAAATTAATATAAAGTTATTGTTAAGCTTGCGATTTTTTAAGTTTAAGAGCCGATAGCACTTGCAGAAGTTTAATCTGCGGATATTTAAGAGCAAATACAAGACGTACTTGAGGTGATTTGATTGCAAACATTAATTTGCCGATTAAAACTTCTTTAGATGGTAATGTTGCCAGTACTTGAATTTTGTTCTGATCTAAAAAAGATTCATAAAAACCTGCTCTGATTTTTATACTATCCGGATTTTCTTTCGCAAACCTAGATAGGACTTTTGCACAGCCCTGAGCGTTATTATTTGTTAAAATTAAAAAATTAGGTCCCTTTAAATAATCTTTTAAAGCTCCAGCATACGTATCTTTAAATGCAATATTCATTAATGTATTTTTAGAAACCTTAAGAATACCGTCATTAACATTAATTTCATTTCTTAATGCATTAAATTTTTCAACGCTAAGACCGACATAATGGCTTATAAAAATACCTTTAGAATTGGCTACCGCGTCTTTAATCAAATTTATTTCTTCATTCTTTTTTTCTTTTTTCACTTTGCCTCTCCCCTCCTTTTCATTTAAATTTTATTAATACTAAATAAAATTTTATCAATGCTACTAATTGATATCTACAGACACATAAGAGCATTTAAATGAAAAATCAGGGCCACAGCTCTTTTGCCTCTTGTTGGGTTTATTAAATACCAACAGTCATTGACAAACTATTATATAAAATCTTTTTAAAACACAAATATAGTAAAAATAATTAAAAATTAAGTTCCGTCCTTAAATTAACAATATCAATATTAATGCCTACTCCCATTGTTGAAGATAACGAAACTTTTTTGATATATAAACCCTTACTGGACGCAGGTTTTAATTTTAATACCGTATCCAATAAAGCGCCGACATTTTCTTTTAATTTTGAAGCTCCAAAAGAAACCTTTCCTATAGATGCGTGGAGTATACCATTTTTCTCAGCTTTAAATTCAATTCTGCCTTCTTTTAATTCTTTTACAGTCCGGGCAATGTCGAATGTAACGGTCCCGACTTTTGGATTTGGCATTAGACCCCTTGGACCTAAAATTTTACCTAACTTTCCGACGCTGGCCATCATATCCGGCGTGGCCACAACACGGTTGAAATCCATAAATCCTTGCTGAACTTTTGCAATCATATCATCCTGACCGACATAATCGGCTCCGGCGTTAATTGCTTCACGTTCTTTTTCGGCTTTTGCAAAAACAAGAATTTTAATAACTTTTCCGGTTCCGTGGGGCAGCACAACGGCGCCTCTAACCTGCTGGTCTGCTTTTCTCACATCTATACCGAGATTAATGGCAATATCTACTGATTCGTCAAATTTTGCAAAATGCAGCTCCGCAACATTTTTAACAGCTTCTTCTAATCCATAATATTTATTTTTGTCTATCTCTGCTTTTTTCAAAGCTTCTAAATATTTCTTTCCTCTTTTTTTCATTAAACATGCTCCTTATATATATTATAAATCTTAAATACCTTAAACTGAATATTTTGAACTATATTAAACAATTCCAAAAACAATTACGATTATTTAATCCGTTATATCTATACCCATACTTCTTGCAGTTCCCTTTATAATATTAACGGCGCTGTCTATATTTTTAGTATTAAGATCCGGCATCTTCGTTTTTGCAATTTCAATTACTTTTGATTTTGAGATCGATGCTACTTTATTTTTATTTGGCTGACCGGAGCCTTTTGGAATTCCGGCTGCCTGAGTTAAAAGAACGGAGGCAGGCGGTGTTTTTAAAATAAAATCAAAAGACCTGTCTGCATATATTGTTATAACAACAGGAATAACCGTCCCTTCCTGACTTTTGGTTTTTTCATTAAATTGCTTACAAAACTCCATAATATTTACGCCGTGCTGACCCAGCGCAGGTCCGACAGGAGGCGCAGGATTCGCCTTACCTCCAACAATTTGGAGTTTAACTAACGCTTGAATTTTTTTAACTGCCATATTTTTATCTCCGGATAAAATTTATAAAAAATTTATGTTAATTTCTTTCAACTTGGGTAAAATCAAGTTCAACCGGCGTTGCTCTGCCAAAAATAGAAACAAGAACTTCTAATTTATTTTTATCTGATTTTATATCATCTACGATACCGTTAAAACCTGAAAAAGGACCATCAATAATTTTAACGCTGTCGTTTTTAGAAAACTCTATTTTAGATTTAGGACGTTTTATTCCTTCATTTATCTGCGCTTTAATTTTTTCTATTTCAAATTCATCTACGCATTGCGGATTCAATTGGTCACCGACAAATCCCGTTACTTTCGGCGTACCTTTAAGTAAGTGCCATGTTTCGGTATTTATTTGCATATTGACAAATATATAGCCTGGCAAAAACTTTCTCTGTACCCTTTTTTTTACTCCCTTTATACCTTTTTCTATAACGTCTTCTTTAGGAATTATAATTTCACCAAAATATTTTTTGAGTTCGCTGGAAGCAATCCTCTCTTCTAATCCGATTTTTACTTGATCTTCAAATCCGGAATATGTGTGCACAGCGTACCATTTCATATCCTCATCGCTCTTTTCATCGTACAGTTCTTTATCTTCGCCGTAATTTTTCAAATTATCCGTCATATTGTTATAATTATGCATAGATAACTATGCAGCCTCTATTTATTATGTAAAATTCAAATTTATCAAATTATAAAGGAAATAACCTTAGAAAACCCGATATCAACAAGTCCTAAAAATATTGTTACGAGCACTATAAAAACTAAAACAACATAAGTAGTTTTAGTTGCCTTATCCCTTTCCGGCCAAACTATTTTGTTTAATTCAGCTTTTACATCATATAAATATTTTTTTCCTTTCTTTATAAGTTCCAGGACATTTGTTTTCATTAAATTTATTTTTCCTTATAATATAATAATTTTCTGGCAGGCCAGGAGGGATTCGAACCCCCAACACTCGGATTTGGAGTCCGATGCTCTAGCCGTTGGAGCTACTGGCCTAAATGTTCCGTTTGAATAAACTTAACGTGTTTCTTTATGCTCGGTATGCGTTTTGCAAAATTTGCAATATTTTTTAAGCAATAATTTATCCGTAGTAGATTTTTTATTTTTTGTAGTAGTATAGTTTCTCTGTTTACATTGACTGCATGCCAGTGTAATAATTTCTCTCATTGAAAATCCCTCTTTTTTATTTTATATATAGTATTTTTATTCTACAACCTCTGTTACCACACCGGCGCCTACCGTATGTCCGCCTTCTCTTATGGCGAATCTCAGTTCCTTTTCGGCTGCTATAGGCGTTATAAGTTCAACCGCCATAGACACGTTATCT
>JAJYQS010000087.1 GCA_021794475.1 bacterium
AAAATGCGACTGGGTTTCCGGGGACTATAAAAATAGGAGTTTTGTCTATCAGACCAAAAGAAAAGGGTTTAGCCGGTTTCATTGCGACCTGTCTGAATTTAATTTTTAGACCCAGTTCCATTAAAGCCTTTTCGGTAAAATCTTTTTCTCCGAAGGAAGCGCCTGCAGATGTAATTATAATTTTGCTTGTAATAAGAGCGGTTTCTAATTCTTTTTTTATTGCGGATAATTTATCTTTGCATATTACATTTTTTAATATGCGGCAGCCGTTATTCGACATAAAAGATTCCGCCATTATCCCATTGGAATTAATTACTTTACCGTATTTGTAAGTTTCGTTTATGGATATGATTTCATTGCCGGTAGAAATTATAGATACGGGAATATTATCGTATGCTCTGATTTGTTTAACGTTACAGGCGGCAAGCAGCGCTGCCTGCGTGTATGACAATTTTGTATTTTTTGGGATGATGATGTCGTTTTTTTTAATATCTTCGCCTTTTAATCTTACGTTCGAACCTTGTTTTACAGGCGAGTCTAAAAGTAAAAAATTATTTTCCGTTTTTGTTTTTTCAATCGGAATCACGGCATCAAAATTAGCCGGCATATATCCGCCGGTCATAATTTTAACTGCTCCGTCCGTCTCAATTGTATGTTTGTTTAAACTTCCGGCGTATATTGTATTTTGATTTATTTTTAATTTTATTACAGATTTTGAATGTGCTCCTTCGGTAAAATCAGATTTTAGCGCATATCCATCCATAGCGGAATTGTTTTCAGAAGGAAAATCTATTTTTGATTTAATATCTGATGAACAGGTGCGCCCAGTGCTTTCCGAAGACGGAATTAAAGCGGTATTAACTTTAATTTTAGTTGATAATATAATATTTAAGGCATCGTCAAAATTAATCATAAATTTATTTATTATAGTATATATTTTAGTTTATTTTTAAAACTTGTCCCGGATAAATTGAATTTTGGTTTTTTAGATTGTTATAAGCCATTATAGATTTCACCGATGAATGATATTTAGCCGCTATCGCGTACAGAGAATCGCCGAATTTTACCTTATATTCGATAAGTTTCTTATTAATATTAGTGTTTTTAGTATCAAATTTAGTATCGGCATTAAGGTTGTTGCTATAATTACTTGTAAGATATATTTTTTCGCCAACGTGTATGTTTGAATTATTAATATTGTTTATATTTTTAATTGTTTGTAGCGATATATTATAAGTTGTTGCGATACTCCATAATGTCATGCCAGGTTTTACAGTTATATATTTTTTCTGCAAATTTACAGGTCTTACTAAATTATTACTGCCATTACCCGGAATAAGCAATTTTTCGCCCACATTAATTAAAGAATAGGAACTTAAATGATTATCTTCTTCTAACGTATTAAGCGAAACCCCGTATTTTAAAGCAATTGAATCCAGAGTATCGCCGGGCTGCACTGTATAGTAAAAGCTTGAATTGTTTTGATTTGAACTGTAGTTATTATTACTGCCATTACCCGGAATAAGCAATTTTTCGCCCACATTAATTAAAGAATAGGAACTTAAATGATTATCTTCTTCTAACGTATTAAGCGAAACCCCGTATTTTAAAGCAATTGAATCCAGAGTATCGCCGGGCTGCACTGTATAGTACCAGCTATTTTGCGGTTTCTTGTAAGATATATTGACGACCTTTGGAGTCTGAGGAGTATATTGTCTTATATCTTTAAAATTATGTTTAAAAATTTGTAATTTATCTGCAGGTATATTTAATAAAAAATGAGGATCATTCGGAGGCGTTACCCCCCTTAATATATCGGGGTTTAGCTTCCATAAACTATTTTCAGATATTTCTGCGCATTTAGCAAGCGCAAATAAGCTGACCGAAAACGGCACTTTAACCTGCGCAAATTTTATAGGTTTCTTATATTTTAAATTTTTAAATCCAAAATTTTGCGGGTCTTTTGCGATTATTGCTGCAGCTACTATTTTTGGAACATATCTTCGTGTTTGCCCCGGCAGCAGATAAGGTTTGTTTTGGGATATTGTCCAAAAATTGCCTCCGGGGTAAAGAGACAGCGCTCTTTCAATTGTCATTTGACCTGAATTGTATGCAGCGGCGGCTAAATACCACGAGCCGAATGTATTAAATAAATTTTTTAAATATTCCCCTGCTGCATAAGTTGACTCTATAGGATTTCTTCTTTCGTCAACCCACCAGTTAATCGTTAAACCGAATATCCTGGCCGTTGAAGGAATAAATTGCCACATGCCGCTTGCGCCTGCATAAGAATAAGCCGTTGGAGAAAACCCGCTTTCCACCATTGCCAGATATGCGAGATCATTAGGTAAGCCGAGTTTTTTAAAAACAGATTTTATCATAGGAATATATCTTTCTGACCTTTCCAGCATTTCTTTAAAAACACCCCTGCCTGTATTTTGATAAAAGTGAATATAATGGATAATTTCTTTATTGATAATCATAGGAAAAATATGAGAGGCATTAGAGAAAACTTTATCACCTGTATTTAAAAGTCCTGAGTTGCTTAATACAGTATTTTTAATTTTTCTGATATTAATTTTTGGTTGATAAACTTTTTTGTGCTTTTTGTGCCTGCTGCTAACTTTCTTTTTAATATTATTATATGCAACTTTTAGTTTGCCGGGGGTAACGGTTAGCAGAACAGATTGTTTTTTATGTTTAAGTTTATTATTTTTAGGAGCGTTAATTTTAGAAACATTGTCAAAATTAACCTGAATTATATTTGACGCAGCAGCTTGGATTTTTACTGTAGCGCCGTAAGAATTATCGGAAATAAAAAAAAGATAAAAAGCAATGGTCAAGAAAGCGGATATAAACAATGTGAAATTAAATAGAACGTTCCTTAATATTAATATATAGTTTAATTTTAAGTTCATAAGAAAATCTCCTGATAATATCAATGTTATTAAAAATAAAAAAAATATGTTTTCGCTCTGCAACTGTGATACAGCAGATGTTTTTAATATTTATATTTTTTTATAATTTTATAATATTCTTTATTTTTTTATTGTTATATAAATTTCATACCCGCACAGATTATAGATTATAAATTATATAATAATAATATAGAAAGTCAAAGTTAAATTATATAAAAATATA
>JAJYQS010000068.1:0-1403 GCA_021794475.1 bacterium
CTAATTGACTGGAAGACACTATAATTAAGTCAATGGGAGGGTAAAAAATGGGATTAAATTTAAGAAGAAAATTTTCGGATGACGATAAGATTAAAATCCTGCAGGAAGATAAAAAGTTTATTAAAAGGAAAATATATATTGATAATATTAGTATTTTATGATAACTTATAAACAAGGTAAATTATAATCAAAAAAGTGTCTTAATTTACTCCAATAATATAGGGGTTAGACCATCATGATTTTATTGTTAAATATAAAAAGATAAATCTTAAAATATAAAATAAAGAAAGAAATAAAATAAGTATTCTTAACTTAGAGTATAAAAAATTGTTGCAATTCCATAAAAAATAAACCGTTATTATAAATTTTTATGAATGCAGAAAATGTTAGTCGTATCGCAGGCAGATAATTCGGGTTGAATTACCGTGTGATTTATGTTAAATTTTTCCTCCATAATGTCCTGTATGTTATTTATAATACAGCAAATATCCGAAGATTTAACTACGGTCGGTTCGACAAGTACATGGACGCTCATAAGCTTAAAAGATTTCGACATGCTCCATATGTGAAGGTCGTGAACGTTTTTTACGCCCGGAGTTTTTAATATTTCTTCTTTGACCTGCGTAAAATTAATCTCTTTCGGCACTCCTTCGAGCAATATGTTAATGGTTTCGTTAATCACCGAAAATGCGCCTATAGCGATAAGAGGAGATATTAAAAGACTTATAACGGCATCTATGTAATAATATCCGGTAAAATAAATAATTATTCCGCCGGCAATAATAGATAGAGAGACCAAAGAATCGCCGAGTATATGGAAAAAAGAGCTTTTAAGATTTAAATTATGATGCATTCCGCCGTGTATTTTTAAGCCTATAAAGCCATTAATAATTAAGCTTACAATGGGAAAAATAATCATAATATTTGAATTTATTTTTTCGGGATGCATAAGCCTTGAATAGCTTTCGTATATCAATATTACGGAAAGCATAAGCAGTAAAAGAGAATTTAAAAGAGCGGCAAGTATTCCTATTCTGTGGTAGCCGTAAGTATTTTTTTCCGAAGGGCTTTTTTTTACCTGTATCTGTGCAAACCATGCCAAAAAAAGCGACGATGCATCGACTAAAACATGCCCTGATTCGGAATACAAAGCCATACTTTTAGATAATAAGGCGCCGGTAAATTCAATCGCCAGTATTACCAATGTCAGCAAAAAAGCTAATTTCAGTTTTTTTTCGGTTTGAAACGTTTCGGTAAATAGGTTTGAGGAATGACTATGGTCATGGTCATGATTACGGCTGTCGCTATGATTATGTAACTCCATGTGTACGCCGTCTTCATTATCATCGTAAGAACAGATATTATCCATAATGAAAGAATTATAGCATATTTTTAAACGAAGT
>JAJYQS010000068.1:1503-51247 GCA_021794475.1 bacterium
CCAGTTGAACCGTTAAAGACAATTATACCCCTCCAATTAATAAAAAAGATTTTAAATGAGGGAGATTTAAAAGTAAATAAAATGTTCTTAATTTTTTAAATATCAAAATAATTAATTCTATATTATAATAATAATTAATAGGTTGTTATACCTATTCGTAAATGTAAACAGGGGCTTTAAATAATGAAGATAGTGTTGGAAATAAAAGATATAGAGAAAGCAAAAACCGTCATAAACTTTTTAAATCAGAATCCCTATATAGAAATTAAAGATATCGAAAATATAGAGAAAAATAAACAAACATTCGATATGAACCAAATGTTCGGATTATGGAAAAAAAGAGCTATTACAAAAGAAGAAATCAGGGAAAAGGCGTGGGGTTATTAAAATGGTATTATGCGATACCGATGTAATGATAGAATTTTTCAAGGGAAACGTTTCTACAAAAAACATATTGGAAATCGATATCCTGCCCAAAAATATTGCCCTAAGCGCCATCACTTTAATGGAACTCTATTTCGGAGCTAAAAGTAAAAAAGAGCTTATACTTATTAAAAAATTCCTTTCAGCCTTTGAGATTTTAAAACTAAATGAAGACGTTACAAATATATCCTTAAATTTAATAGAAATTTATTCCAAAAGCCACAGCCTTAAAATACCCGATGCCTTAATCGGCGCTACATCCATTTATCATAAAATACCTTTATTTACTTATAATAAAAAAGATTTTAATTTTATAAAGGAATTAAAGTTATACTAATCGTAGAAACTTTTTTGATTCATAAAGAATTAAATGCGGAATTAAATAAAAAACCGCTGATGGCCGGATTTTCACATAGGCATATTTTTTATAAGCTTTAATACTCTTTAAAATAAATAAGTTATAAAAAATCATAACCGGACTCAAAATCCGGCGGGAGCAATCCCATGGGGGTTCGATTCCCCCCTTCGGCACCACATATTTTATAAGGTTCTCCGGTTTTAAGCCCTTTTCATAACTAATTTTATTATAATTTTGCTCTTTTATACTGATTCGGCCATTCAATATCGACGCCTAACTTGTACGCAGCGTTCAATGTCCAATATGGATTTCTTAAAAGTTCTCTTCCTAATGCAACCATATCAACTAAATCTGAAGTAACAAGATAATCCGCAAACTCCGGCTTTGTAATCAGACCGACGGCGGAAACCGGAATACACGCCTGTTTTTTTATTTCCTCTGCAAATTTTATCTGATATCCGTGATATATATTCATTTTAGCATGCGGGGATATGCCGCCGGAAGAGCAATCAATTAAAGATACGCCGACTTTTTTAAGCATATCTGCAAGATTGACGGAATCTTCCAGCTGAACACCGCCTTCAATCCAATCAATAGTAGAAATTCTTACAAAAATCGGTTTATTTTCAGGCCAGACAGCTTTAATGTTTGATATTATTTCCAATAACAGTCTTGCCCTTCCTTCAATCGAGCCTCCGTATAAGTCGGTTCTTTTATTGGATTCCGGAGATAAAAATTCATTAATAAGATAACCGTGCGCCGCATGAATTTCAATAACATCAAATCCCGCATCATTTGCGTTTTTTGCTGCATTAGTAAAATCATTAATTACTTTTTTTATGTCATTAAAATCCATTTCCTTTGGAAGAGGTGACTCATTATTAAACGGGATAGCGCTTGGAGCAAGCGTTTGCCATCCGCCATCCTTGGGAGATAAGGCTTTTTCGCCAAGCCATGGTGCATCCGTTGAAGCCTTTCTGCCTGCGTGTGCCAGCTGAATACCCATCGCAGCGCCAAAATTTTGACAAAAACTAACGATTGGTTTAAATGCTTTAACATGCTTCTCATCCCAGATGCCGGCATCATAAGGACTTATTCTGCCTTCAGGGCTAACGCCAGTCGCTTCGACCATAATTAGACCTACACCCCCGACTGCTCTAGCACCGAGATGCGCCATATGAAAATCGGATACAACACCGTCTTTAGCCGAATACATACACATCGGCGCCATCATTACTCTATTTTTAATAGTTAAATTTTTAAACGTTATAGGCTTAAAAAGTTTACTCATGGTTAATTCTCCTATTGTAATTATAATTCAATTATTCTAACAGTTATTTTATTATACTTATCATAATAAAATATATAACTATATATAACTATAAATACATAAAACTACACATATATAACTATCATAACTATGCAAATATTTTATAAGTTAACGAAACAATTAGCTATATTTTCAAGTACTTCGTAAGTTTGTCTAAAATTGTGTATGTAATAGTCCGCAGCTGATTTTTTTTCTCCTATGATACAATTTATAGACTTTACATTAATTTTTTTAAAATCTGAATTTAAATTTAATTCTAAGTCCGAATTTAATCCTAAATTTGGATTAAACCAGAATGAATATTTATCTCCTCTATCAAACATAGTTTCATCGGTTAAATCATCACCCATGCAAATTTTCAGAATATTTCTCATTCCTTTTTTGCTTTCGGTATTCGCATTATTGTCAGAGCTGACATTGTTATTGATATTGTTATTAATATTAGTATCTAATTGTTTATTTGACCGTTTATTTGAATTATAAGTTAAATTACAACTCAGCTGCACTATTAACTCTTTGACAATAAAATCGCATGCTTTCCCTTTATTCCATTGGATTTTTGGTCTTATTTCTATAATTTTCTTTCCCTTTTTTAATTCAAACATACGCTTATAATCCGCATTTGAATCCATAACGGATGCTACAGCACCTTTTAAAAGCTTAATATCTTCATGCGGTAATATACGGTAATGCAGACTTATTGAATATTTCTTGTTTTCAATAATTAAATTTTTTATCGGAATTTGACTTACTTTATCAAAGATGTCTTTTAAAACAGGCAGATAATTTTTTAAACCGTCATATATGAAGTTTAATCTAATTTTTTTATAAAAACTTTCTATCTCAAAACCATGATTACCGGAATATATAATATTACCGTCTATAGATACTATCTTAATTATATCGGATATCTCTCTTCCGGTAACTATACAAAAAAATACATTTTCAATATTTATTATACGTTCAATAATCTTTTTATAATTATTTTCTAACACTGCATCAAAGGGACTCTTGTAAATCTTAGTTAAAGTTCCGTCAAAGTCAATGCAAAAAACTAACATATCGGGTTTAAAATTTTTTATTTCCTGTTCTACATTTTTGAAATTATCTAATATATTAATCATATGTTACCATTAATAATTATAAATCATTTTATATTATAGCACATAATTAGCTATCAACTAACCATTAAATGCTATTATTGTTTATTTTTATATTGTAACACATAATTAGCCATAATATTATATACAATATACCTTAATTTATCCTGCTGCGCCAAAAAGTTCAGCAGATTTGTATTTATAGTATTATAACATATAATATAGCTTAATTTGGGGCGGGTATGTCTATTAGACAGAGAAATTTGATATTATTTATTAAATTAAATACATATATCAAATATTGTAGAGAAATCGATATTTCTCGAAGCTTTACACCGTTTTCATACATATTTTCTTCTTTATCATAAACAGAAATACAGCAAGGAATCTCAGATTTATAATTAGAATTTAATTTGCTTTCTAAATCATTAAAATACTTAATCCTGAATCCGAGATAATCAATAATATAATTTTCGTCGTCGAAAATATCATATTGAAGCGTATAATTGATTAATGCCAATAAAATGTTGTAGAAATTAAATCCAGCTTTTTCTAATCTATTGTAATTTGCAAAAATATAATCATAAAATTTATCTGAATCTTTAATAACTGTTAGATGATTTTCAAATATTTTCTTTATTGCAAAATTTATTAATTTTTCATGTTCTGTTAAGAAATATTCTATCCCTTCAACGTCAAACAACAAATCTTCTTCTTTTAAGATTAAATTCAGAACGGTATATTTCCGGTTTGAAAGTCTGCTTACCAGTATTTCTATGTTACCTTTTGCTATTTTTTCAGCTGCGATATTTTCAACATTTTTATATTGATTATAAATATTGTTTGTTATTGCGATTATTTTATCTTTTGTTGCAGCGTCTATCTTTAATTTATAAATTTTTCCGCCATATTCAAATTCTATCGGTATCCCTGCTTTATTATAAATTAGATATTCATCTCCTTCGGAGCATAAAGAACCGCGAATGTTTTTCGTATAAATCCTTTCTCTATTATCGCCAGATTGTCCTCCGAATGATTCATTATTTAATAAATATATTTCATTATTAAATTCTATATTCCATACAATAGTGGGATTAACAGCATCGCATTCATAACTATAATATACGTTAATCGGCATCATATAAAAAATAACGCCGGCACATAAATATTCTATTTTATAGATATTATTATTGGTTCCCAAGGTCTATTGTTAATTGCTTAAGTATTGTGTCTTATATATGATTAATAATTAGTTAAAAAATCATTATTAATACCATGCCATAAATGTTATACGAGTTGCAGCATACAATACTATAAAGTATGTATTAAAAACACCAAACTCTTAACATTCCACAAATCGTGCTATGCAGCATCTAATAATAATGCTATGCAATAGACGTTATATTTTTATACGTTTTTATAACGATAATGACGATAAATCACAAAAGCAACAGCGCATATAACTGCAACCATGCTTAGCACCTGCGAAATTCTTATAGTATTCCCAAACCATAAACTATCTATTCTTGTCCCCTCCGTAAAAAATCTTGTGGTGCCGTACCATATTAGGTATCCTATTAATATCTTGCCTGCTACTTTCGGTTTTTTGCGTGATAACCACATCAGGAAAATAAACCCGAAAAAATCCGGCACGGATTCATAAAAAAATGAAGGTTCAAAGTAACGATACATGGTCAGGTTCGTTGGAAATGACGCCTGAAAAGGATAACCCCACAGACCGAAAATAAGAGATTTTTTAAAATCTTTCGGCGCATAAGCATTTATAGGGCGTAACGCTTTTGCAATCGGCAATCCCCACTTCACAGGATATCCAAAAGCCTGCTGGTCAATAAAATTGCCCCATCGCCCTATTGCCTGCCCTAAAAGCAGACTTGGCGCAAATGTATCTATGTAAAGCCATACATTCAGTTTTTTAACTTTAGTATAAATAAAAAGAGCTATTAAACCGCCTATTTCTCCGCCGTATATCGCTAGCCCTCCATCCCATATGTATAATACGGATATAGGATTTTTAGCGTAATAACCCCATGCAAAAACGACATAATATAAACGCGCAAAAATAATAGACAGCGGGATAGCAAAAACCATAATATTAATAATATTTTCAGGGTCTTCTCCCCATGATTTTGCACGATAATATGCTATGGCTATACCTACAATAAATCCTATCCCTATTAGCACGCCATACCAGTGAACAGGAAGAGGACCTATTTTTACAATAGGGTTTGGAGCATACCAGTTATTAAAATTAAACATAATTTTAAAAATCCTCGTTTAAATTTTACATGTACCAAAAAAAATAGATAAAGCGCATTACATTTTATTTAACAACTTTTGCAAAAGCGTACGTCCTTGCAAAATATTCGTTTGATAGACTATTTACCGTAACCTTCCCTACGCCGGAATTTTCCTGAATAAATTTGCCGTGTCCTATATATATACCAACATGCGAAATATACGGAGCATACGTTCTGAAAAATAACAGCATGCCCGGTTTTAATTTATTTTTCGGAATATATTTTCCGACCCTCGACTGTTCCTGAGCAGTTCTTGGAAGGTTTATATCTAACTTTTTAAAAACATGCTGGACAAACCCTGAACAATCCATGCCGCTGCGCGTGGTTCCTCCCCAAACATATGGAACTCCCCTGTATTTAAATGCTATTTTAACTATTTTTTTTCCTAAATAATCATTATTTTTATAATCATTAAGTCTGTCATCGGAATTATTGCAAACATTTTTGTCTATTACTTTAAAAGAAACCGTTTTCTTATTGCCGTAATTACTGGTATAACCCCTACCTTGACCAGTTTCATTGTTATATGCGACTTTATAACTTTCAGGTACCGTTAAAACAGCGCCCTGCCTTATTACATTGGAATAAAGATGATTCAATCTTCTTAATTCACTTATAGATGTATTATATTTTTGAGCTATTAAGGAAAGAGTATCTCCGAACTGGACGGTATAATGACCGTATGTAACCGCTGGCGGCTGGGGAGCATAAGAACCGCCGGAAACTATTTTTAATTTCTGACCCGGATATATATTGTAATTGGATAAACCGTTTTCGGACATTATAGATGAAACCGACGTATTGTATTTAGAAGCAATCTGACTTAACGTATAGCCCTGCTGAACGGTAATGTAAACAACATTGGCAACGGAAACGTTATTATGAACGATAGGTACCGTTAAAACAGCGCCCTGCCTTATTACATTGGAATAAAGATGATTCAATCTTCTTAATTCACTTATAGATGTATTATATTTTTGAGCTATTAAGGAAAGAGTATCTCCGAACTGGACGGTATAATGACCGTATGTAACCGCTGGCGGCTGGGGAGCATAAGAACCGCCGGAAACTATTTTTAATTTCTGACCCGGATATATATTGTAATTGGATAAACCGTTTTCGGACATTATAGATGAAACCGACGTATTGTATTTAGAAGCAATCTGACTTAACGTATAGCCCTGCTGAACGGTAATGTAAACAACATTGGCAGAGGCATCGTTCGGACTAAAATATAATATAAAGAAAACTAAAAATATTATAAAACTAATTAAAATTATAAATTTATTTTTAATTTCATAGACCATATACGAAAACCTCTCAATTTAAATTTATAAATTTTATTTGTGATATTTTCAGTACGTTAATGCAATATGTTATTTTTATTTTACATTAAAATATTACATGAAAAATACCTGAACAAACCATAGCAAGACTATTAAATTAATATATACATAAAACAAAATACACTATACCGCATATCCGGCGTATTATAGTATTATAAAATATACAAATAACTGCTTCTTATCCGCGAATATTTTAAACAACGCCGATTAATAAAACGACTAAATAAATATTGCAGCATAGAACGTATCAAAATATAATTAATTTAATAATAGTATTAAATTATATCTAAATGAAACAAGGATATATTTTTATGTATATTACTACAACCAAACAAATGTTGTCAAGTTTTTATGCAAAATTTTTAATATAAAATAACAAAAAAATGAAAATAATAAATTTAAAATAAAATTAGTGTTGACAACAATACTAAATTAGTGCTATGATTGCAAATCAGCACATGCAATTATACAGCGGGATGGAGCAGTCCGGTAGCTCGTTGGGCTCATAACCCAAAGGTCGTAGGTTCAAATCCTACTCCCGCAACCAATCAAAACCGCAGTAAATAAGCCTTTCAGAGTAAACCTTAAAAAATTATAATTGCTAAATTTTAGTTAATTTTATATAATTTTTAACATAGTTTGGCACCTATTTGTCACCTCATAATAAGGTAAAAAATTATGGCAAGTATTTATAAAAAACAAGGTGGTAATGTTTGGTATTATAATATCTCGTTCAACGGCAAAAGATATCGCGTAAGCACTAAAACGACTGATAAAAAGACAGCACAACAAATTCATACAACCTGCAAAAATGCCGGATTTAAGGATATACATATACACGATTTAAGGCACGTCTTCGCATCTAAAATGAAAATGGTAATGAACGGCACGTCTCTTTATATTACCGGCGAACTATTGGGACACCGTACGACGCAGATGACGAAAAGATATAGCCATTTAGTGCCGGAAACTTTAAAGAAAGCGGTTGACGATGTATGGGGCAATAATACAGCGGATAATAAAATTAAATAAATTCATAACTATATATATGACTATAAACCAAAAATTTATAACAAAACTGTTTAATCCTGATTCAAGAAAAAATATAGACTTTAATGATTTAATAAAATTCTTGAAAAATTTAGGCTTTGCCGAAAGAACTAAAGGAGATCATTTTATATTTACTAAAGAAAACATTATCGAGATTTTAAATATTCAGCCTAATGAGAATAACAAGGCTAAATCTTATCAGGTTAAACAAATTATTAGTATTTTAAAAAAATATAAAATGATATAAAATTGAATTTGTTATTTTTTTATGCTATATTTTAATATGTGTATTATAAATACATAAGGAAGCGTTAATATGTATAATTACGATATGATAATCCATTACGATAAAGAAGAAAACTTTTACATAGCAGAAGTTCCGGAACTGCCCGGCTGCATGGCTGACGGCAAAACTTACGAAGAAGCCGCAAGAAATGCTCAAACCGTTATAGCCGAATGGATAGAAACCGCAAGAGAGCTCGGCAGAGAAGTGCCTTGTCCTTCCTCCGCTGCAAATTACGCCTGAATTTAAACTTAATTTAAAACGGCCAATTTTTTCTTTATTAAAACGCCAGCAATTTTTACCAAAATTTTTCTGCTGCGGAGGCGCTCGCATATTCCACCCTTTTGTACCCCTTATATTTACTGTAAAAATTCTTGTAAAAAATAAAGGCGTAGGCTATTATCTGATATAGGTTCAATGGCCACTTTTTTATTTTAATTTTTTAGCCAATTTATAATTGTCATATGCGATGAAATGTTTAACTTTTCCGCTATTTCTCTATAACTTTTGCCTTGTGCCCTTAACGGTCTTGCCGCAGCCCTTTTATTCTCGTTTTTTACATATCTTGCTATGCTGGATTTAATGCCTCGTTTTGCCTGTAATTCGCTCGTATGTGTTTGCTGTATCAAATTATTTCCATATTTTCACCTTTTCATTAATGATAAACGGTTATTTCAACTTCATAAGCATTGGAATCTTTCCATATTTTTTATATTCTCATAATGCTCTACCGTTGGAAATGGTTCATAGAAATGATGTAAAAGCTTTTTCCATTCTTCATAATTAGGCGACTGACGAAATCCTGCAGTATGAGCTTCAAGCGTTTGCCAATAAACTAATAAGATGTATTTACCGGAAAATTCGATGCAGCGCCGCAGCTCATGAGAAACATAGCCCTCCATTGAGGATATAATAGATTGAGCCTGCGTAAATGCAAGTTCAAAAGCATGAGACTCTTCCGGACGAACATTTAAAATTGCTACTTCAAGAATTGTTTCTGACCTTTTTGAAATATTCATATATTATAATGCGATAAAAATAATAAACAATAATTTGGAGAAACCTATTAAATTTCTTCAATTTTTGCATACTTTGACAGCATATTTGAATCAAATGCGGAAAGATTATTGAAAAACTCTAACTGAAAAGAGCCCGACAGTCTTGATTTTAATGCGGCGCGTTCTCCGCATATTCCTATAAGCACGGCCCCGGTCAGACTCGCTTTTAGATAATTATTATCTATTGAAGCAAATGCTCCCATAACGGAAGACGATATACAGCCTGCTCCCGTCATTTTAGTTAATAATACATCGCCGTTGTGAACGGAATATGCAGTTAATCCGTCTGATATTATATCTTCTTTGCCGCTTATACATATTACGGAAGAAGTTTTTAAAGAAAGCTCCTCAGCTAAAGTTTTTTTATCTTCTACATGACCTGAAGAATCTACACCTTTAGTTTTAAGTTTTATACCCGATAAGTTAGCTATTTCCGATTCATTTCCTCTAATAATCGAAAGTTTTACGTTTGCAATTATTTCTCTAGAAGCATCGTTTCTTAAACAGCTTGCTCCGGCTCCCACAGGATCGAATATTACAGGAATCCCTTTTTTATTGGCGCAGCTTCCGGCAAAAAGCATTACATCTATCAAATCTTTAGTGAGAGTCCCTATATTTAGGACTAAAGAATTAGATATTGAAACTATGTCTTCTATCTCTTCCTTAGCATAAGCCATAATAGGACTTGCCCCTATCGCAAGCAAGGCATTGGCTGTTACGTTAGTGACAACCATATTGGTTATATTGTGAACTAATGGATTTTGTTTTTTTAACAGTTCTAAATTTTTAGATAAATCGTTAACAGTTATCATAGTTTTTTAATTTAACAACTTAATAGAAAATATAAATATACATTAATTATGTACTGCATATTTATAGTTTACAGAGTTATAATTTTTCAATAAAACTTTTTACCCAAATACATTTATTATATTTTAACATGATATATCATCTATGCAAACCTTATTTCTCCCTGTTTCTTTTGCATTGTATAAAGCCGCATCGACTCTATAGACAATGCTTTTTGATGTATCGTTCTGTTCAATATCGGTTATTCCGAAACTGCAGGTAATGGAATCGCCTATATTAAAATTATGTTTTTCTATTTTAAGCCTTAATCTTTCGGTAAGTTCTTTTGCCGTAGATATAGATGTTTCCGGCGATATTATCATAAATTCTTCACCGCCGTAACGGGCGAAAAAATCTGCCGACCTCAAGTTTTCTTTTACTAAAGCTGAAAGTTCTTTTAATATAAAATCTCCGGTTTCATGACCGTATGCGTCGTTTATATTTTTAAAATGGTCAATATCGAACATAATAAGCGATAAAGGCCTATTGTACCTTAGAGCCGCGTTAAGCAGTTCCGCAAGTTTATTATCGAAAGAGCGGCGGTTATTAATACCGGTTAAAGCATCAATTTCTGAAAGTTCTTTGTACTCTTCTCTTTCAATTAAAATATGCTGTTCTTTTAATATCTGGTCGGTAACGTCGGCAAATATCGCAAGACCTGTCTGCTCGTTATTATAAGTTATCGCTGTTCTAAACAGGTCTATGTAGTGTATTTTATCTCCGTCAAGATATTGATATATAAATCTTGAGGAAAATTCTTTATTAAAATACGGTTTAAATATAGGGGTATTTGAATAATACAGATTTTCTTCTTTAATGCTGAAAAAATCATTAACGTTTAAATTTAAAAACTCTTCTTTACTATAATGAAATAAATCAAGGATAGCTGAATTTACATAGATAAATTTTTCTTGATTATACAACGCAATACCTGAATGAATATTTTCTATCAAAACTTTGAAGAGATCGCGTTCCTGTTCTAATGCATTTCTTAGTTTTAATTCATTCTTATAAGCATCTATTTTACCAAGACCTCTGGATATATTTTTAGCGGTTTCTTCAAGCAATATCTTCAGGTCGTCATCAAAAATGTTCTCTTCATTATGATATATCCCGAACAGCGCCCATATCTCGCCATTTCTGAAAATAGGCAGATTTGCGGTTGATTTTACACCAAAACGCTCTGCCCGTTCTTTCCAAAGAGACAAAAACGAAGCTGACGCAAAAGACTGAATGTAGCACGATTTTTGTTTTCGCCATGTTTTGCCGGACGTTCCCTGACCTTCCGGAATATCTGGATTAACAGAAATAAAGACATTGTCAAGATACCTTGTTTCGCCGGCGGAAGCCGGAAATTGGAGCCTTCCGCGCTCATCAGGTTTTGCAATATATGCAAGTTTAAGATTTCCTAATTTAACGGCGCTTTCACAGATAGACTTAAACATCTCGTTTTCATCTTTGCTGTCTGCCACAAATTCATTTATTTTAGCTAAAGCCGCATTAAAATCATACAATCGCCTGGCGCGTTCCTGCGCTTGTATTCTTTCGGTTATATCCGTTATGACCGCCAGTATATAATGTTCGTTATTGTATAAAATGAAAGATATGTTTACTTCTACATTTTTTATACTTCCGTCTTTAAGCTTATGTTTAAAAATAGCCTGATTATGACCTTCGTTTAATGCCTTGGCTCTGAAAGTTGCTAAATCGTCTGCCGGAATAAAAGGATTTATTGCGGTAATAGTCATATGTTGAAATTCGTCTTTAGTGTAACCGTAAAATATTTCAGCTTTTTCATTGGCGTCTATTATAAGACCCGTCTCAACGTCAATGATGAGCAATGGAACAGGAAGCTTATCAAAAAATATTTTCAATCTCAATTCTGTATTATTAATAATTTCAGGCGGCATTTTTTAATCGGTTATTTATCTGATATGGCTTGTAATAACTACGACGTGTAATAACTACGACGTGTGAAATATTGTAGCATGCAATAATAAAATACTCAAGTAGAAATAACTGTTCAATATTAATTTCTATTTGCTAAAGTGCATTATATACGTTTGAGGTTTATATAATATATTTCCTTTTCTCCAAGAAAGAAATTATTACGTCATAATTATGAGTAAAATTTATATTCTTCTTTTAAAAAAATTTTGATACAATATTGCCGTAATATAAATATAATTATATATAAAACATATAATCGGATATATAGTTTATAATCATATATAACTATAATTACTTTTAATACGGCGCTTTACGATGACACAGCAATGCGTGATTGCTCTTGATTCCGGAACTACCGGAAACAGAAGCATAATTTTTGACGGCAGAGGTAAAATTATTGCTAATTTTTACTATGAATTTCCTCAAATTTTTCCCGCTCCGGCATGGGTTGAACAGAATCCTTTCGATATTTTACATTCTGCCTTAAAATCGCTGCAGGAAGCGGTATATTTCTGTAAAAATAATAATTATGATATTTTATCACTCGGCATAACAAATCAAAGAGAAACTTCAATCCTGTGGAACAAAAAAACTGGAAAACCGGTTTATAACGCTATTGTCTGGCAATGCCGCAGAACGGAAAAGATTTGTGCAGATTTCAAAAATTATGCGGAGATTATTAAAGAAAAAACCGGTTTATTTTTAGACCCTTATTTTTCCGCTACAAAAATAAAATGGATTATAGATAATATATCAGGCGTTAAGGAATCTATTTTAAAAGGCGATATTTTATTCGGAACGGTTGATTCATGGCTTTTATGGAATTTAACGGAGGAAAAAAATCATTTCACGGACACGTCAAATGCCTCAAGAACACTGCTGTATAATATAAACACGCTGCAATACGATGACGAATTAATCGATATCTTTAAAATACCGGCGAATATATTACCTGAAGTTAAAAACAGCAATTCATGTTTCGGCTTTCTTAATAAAATATATTTAAAAGGTAATCATAATAAAAAAATACCGATAATCGGCATTCTTGGCGATCAGCAAGCATCGCTCTTTGCACATGCATCTTTTGACGGCGGAATCGTAAAAAACACTTACGGGACAGGTCTGTTTGTCATGGCTCAATCTGGAAAACATCCTTTTAAATCAGATAAATTACTCTCTACAATCGCATGGACTATTAAAAATGAAACTTATTACGCCCTTGAAGGAAGCATATTTACAGGCGGAGCATTAATCGGCTGGCTTAAAAATGGTCTGAAAATCATAAAATCATACTCCATAACGTCAAATATCGCTAAAAAATTATCTGATAACGACGGGGTTTATTTTATACCGGCTCTTTCAGGGCTCGGCGCTCCATATTGGAACAGCAAAGCAAGAGGCATTATAACGGGCATAACCGGAAAAACCACTAAGGAAAATATCGTCAGGGCAGCGCTGGAGTCTCTGGCTTATTCTACAAAAGACGTTATCAATGAACTATTTAACATGCCCTACAAATTGAGAGTTGACGGGAAAGCAAGCGAGAATGATTTTCTGATGCAGTTTCAATCCGATATTCTGGGAATACAGGTCGAACGCACCGCTGTTTCTGAAATGACTGCATTCGGCATAGCAGGTTTTTCCGGCATATATTCAGGATTATGGTCAATAGAAGAATATTCAAAAATTTATAGAATAAAAAAGATATTCAAACCGCAGATGGACGAAAATACAAGAAATATATTATACGATAAGTGGAAACAGGCGATTTCCGCAGCTTTAAATCTGGCGGAGTAAACTGCTTTATTCCAGAAAAATATTATCTATCAACCTCACTCCTGAAAATTTCACTGCCGATAAAATGATATCACCCGTTTCTGCCATTGTTTTTCTGCCGATTAATTCTTTATCCATAATTTCTACATATTCTACGGTAAAATTTTTATCTATTAATTCTTTTATAGCCAGATGTTTTAAATTTTCGACAGATGTTTCGCCTTTTTTGAAAAGCAGTCTTATATTGTTTAATATCTTGTAGAAATTGCATGCACTTTCTTTATCCGCGCTGTTAAAATAGAAATTTCTTGAGCTCATAGCCAAACCGCACTCCTCTCTCACGGTAGGAACAGGCATAATTTTCACGTCCATAAAGAAATCTTCAGCCATTTTTTTAATGAGTATATACTGCTGATAATCTTTTAAACCAAAAAAAGCAAAATCAGGCTGAACTATTAACAGAAGTTTCATAACAATCGTTAAAACACCCTGAAAATGACCATGTCTATATAGACCGCACAATTTATTAGAAAGGAAATCGTCGATTATAAAAGTTTTATTATTTTTTGTTATCTTCTCATCAGGCATATACACACAATCCACATTCAGCCGACGTAATTTTTCTATATCTCCTTCTATGTCGCGCGGATAATTGTTAAAATCCTCCGACGGTCCAAATTGCATAGGATTAACATAAATTGAAACAAAAACTTTTCCGTGTTTTAATGCGTTTCTAACGATATTCAGATGTCCTTCGTGCAGTTTTCCCATTGTCGGGACTAATGATATTGTCTGACCGCCGGTTTTAAATTTTTTACTCAGGTCTTTAGCGTCTTTTATACAGGTTATTATTTCCATTATGTTTGTTTATCTTTTAACAACTCTCATTTTTATATATATTAATATTTATGTCTATTATATTCTATGTATATTAATTTTTATGTAATTTATGTAAAATTTTTTTACAAAATATAATTAATCTTTATATATATTATATTTAATCTTTTTACTAAGTTATCTTCATTTTAGTTTTAATTTTTTATTTGCATATTTATATGCTTATACAGTATATACTTAAACACTATACGCTCGTACATTTCTGTACACCTCTTTGCCGCCTATGAAAACTTTTAATATATCTTTTTCTTCAAAATCTATAATTTTATCAAAAACATTATCCTCTGTTAATTTCAAATCTTTCGGAATTTTAAATATTATAAAATCTGCATAGGAACCAGTTTCCAACGTTCCGGTCAGATGCGGAATATTCAGTATAGCTGCATTATTAACCGTAGCCATTTTAAATAACTCTTTTGATGAAACACAATGATTATTTTCTTCATTATGTATTTTTCTTGCATATTTCAACTCATCCAAAATGCTTATGGAACTGTTGGAGTATAGGCTATCCGTTCCTAATCCGACATTTATATTGTTATCTAATAATTTTCTCAGTGGCAGTCTTGACGAATTAAAAAAATCGTTGCTCCTCGGACAATGAACTATCGACGCTCCTGAATCTTTTATTATTTGAATATCATGCTCATTTATTTCGTTGGCATGAATCAAGGCAGTTTTTGAAGATAGCATTTCAATCGAATTTAAGTAATCTGCCGGCGTTGAATAATTCGCCGTTCCGTACATTTTAGAAGGATTGCTAAATGCTCCTAACTGCAGGGCGTTTAATAAATTTTCGGCTATATCCCCCCTGCCTTCTTTCAAAAACGAAATCTCGGATTTATGTTCAGATGTATGAATTGCCATGTCCAATTTCCATTCTTTATTTTTTTCCGATAATTTTTTAAAAAGTTCTTTAGAAACAGAATAGACGGAATGCGGCGAAAGACCGGGCAGAAAAGTGTCTTCGGCTGTATATTCGCTGCGCTGAAAATCATCATTCTTATCATAAACGTCAGACATATAAAACCCGCGCTGCTTACTTTTTTCATTATTATTGCAGTATTTATAATAATAATTCAGCGTTTTTTCTAATTCTTTTATTTTTATATCCGCCAGAGAAGGAGCTAATCCGATTATTTCAATATAAGACTTTATTCTTGGATGTTCAATATTAAATCTTTTTACGGTAATATCATTATTTATATCTATATCATAGTTGTCATAATTATCGTATTTATCATATTTACCATATTGAACGTATCTATTGTCGTATCCATTGTTATTATTATTGCTATTGCTATGAGCAATACCGTATTTGCCGGCTTCATCTTTTGAATTTAAATTTTGCAATTTAAAATCTTTGCCTGCGGTATAATTTTCCGCTTTATAGTTTATAGCGCAATTAGCAATATATTCTTCAAACTGCTCAAGCGGTACAATATCGCCTATTGCAGTTACTCCTGACTTTATCGAAATTTCATACGCTTTTTTGCGTATGGCTGCCGTTTCTTGAGCAGAAAGATTCATACGCATTTTAATCAGTGAAATAACCCATTCCGAAAATATATGCGGGGTACTGCCGTTCGCCTCTATAGTAAGTTCCGTGTGAATGTGAGCGTTTAATAATCCGGGAATAATCAGCGTTGAATAATTTTTATCTTTTTCTGAATTAACCGTATTTTTTTTGTTGCATGCCGCCTCCGACACCGATTTAATTTTTCCGGTATTTTCGTCTATAAGCAATTCGGCATTTTTCAATAACGGAAATACTTCAGAATTAATTAAAATAAATTTGGAATTTATTTTTATCATCATTACAACGGCTTCAATCTTAACTTGAAAGCCTGCACTTATATTTAGCGTATTGTGTTAGTATAATAATATTCCTGCATTGCGACTCTATTTTGCCCATAACCGTTCCGAAAATATATATGCGGTATATACGAAAAGTTAATGCGTTGTTATAGTTATAGATAGATAACATAAACGTTGCGAAAATACATATACGGCATATGCGGTATATGTTCTGCCCTGGTTTATTCCAATCCTAGGTAGTCTCTATATTTTATAGCTATTTTAATAAATTCTTCCAACGTTAACGATTGCGGTCTTTTATCTAAGTCTATATTTGAATCTTCATACATTTTTGCCTTCACATCCGGCGGTATGCCCTGAAAAGAAGCATATATCGAATTCCTCAATTTTTTTCTTCTTAATTTAAAAAGCTGATGGACTAAATAGCTGAAATATGGGGAAGACGCAGCCCATTTTATATCTTCCGAATATTTTAAATCTTCAAATTTATTTAAATCAAGCGGGGTCATTTTCATCACGGATGAATCAATTTTTGGCATTGGACGGAAATTTTCTTTAAAAACATCAAATAATAATTCAGTTTTAAAATTTGCTTCCACTATTACGCTAAAAGCGCTTCTGGCTGATTCATCGTTTTTAGCAAGAAGTCTTCCGGCAAATTCTTTTTGAAACATTAACGTAAAATCTTTGAAAGCAGCTTTTTCTTTGTTAAATTTTTCCATTATAGGGCTTGATATTTCATAAGGAAGATTTGAAATTAATCTTAATTTTGAATTTATATTTTTAGAATATTCAATAAAATCAAATTTTAATGCATCTATATTAAAAAATTTCAAATTGCATTTGTTTTTTTGTTTATCTTCGGTTTGTCTATTAGAATTGTGGTTATTCGAATATAATTTTCCCTCTACATAAGATAGATAAAAGGGGTCTATTTCAATAATAGTCAAGGTTTTAACCTTATATGCTATCAAATCGGTTAAAACGCCTTCTCCCGGTCCTATCTCAACAACATTGTCGTCTTCCGTAAAATTGCAGGACTCTACTATCTTTTCCGCAATTTCTTTATTTATCAAAAAATTTTGACCAAATTTTACTTTTGTTTTGACAGACATATTATGTATAGACAAACAGATATTAATATATAACTAAAAGATATTATTAGAAAATAAATATTAGCACCAGGCACATTAAGATAACACATAAAATATTTTAAGCCTGAAACATTAAGCTCTTACAATCGCAAACATTCAAATATGTAAACATGGAAAAATGCAAACATATTAAACTAGATAAATACAGCTTAAGCAAGAAATTCTATAATTCCCAAGCAGGTTCTGCGTTTAAACTATAAAATATTTTTTTATTCCTGCTTGGGTCAATATTTTTTTTAAAAAAACCCGTATATCCTATCATAGCAGCGTTATCTGTACTGTATGCAGGCTCCGGGAAGAAAGCGTTTAATTTAGAACTTTCAAGAAAGATGCTTCTTATCCTAGAATTTGCCGATACGCCGCCGGAAACAGAAACATTTTTTATTCCTGTATAATCGCACACTGCCAAAACTTTTTTATATAAAATTTTTGCTATAGTCTCCCTGAGGCATGCAAAGATATCAAAAACTGCCTTCTCCTGCAATTGCTTTGGACCGCCCAATTTATTGATTTCTGATATTACCTGCGTTTTTAATCCGCTAAAACTTAAATCAAAGCTGCCGGAATGTTCCATGGGCATAGAAAAATTAAAAGCATCAATACTTCCTTTTTCAGCTAATGTATCAATAATTTTGCCGCCGGGATATCCGTAATTTAAAAAATTGGATATTTTGTCAAACGCTTCTCCGCATGCGTCATCTCTCGTTTTACCGACTAATTTTATATCTTCGTGAGATTTTACGATATAAATATGCGAATGTCCTCCTGATATAACAAGAGCAATAAAAGGGAAAAATTCCTCAATTTTTAGAAAAGGGCTAAAGATATGTCCCTCAATATGATTTACGGCGGCTATGGGAATTTTAAGCGCATAGCTTATTGTTTTGGCTGTCATAAGACCGACAAGCAGAGAACCCGCAAGACCGGGACCTGAAGTAACGGACAGCAGATTTATATCTTTTAATTTCATATCTGCTTTCAACAATGCTGCTTCCACAGCCGGGATAGCGCTTTTTATATGATTTCTGGAGGCTAATTCCGGAACGACTCCCCCGTAAATTCCGTGTATGAAATCTTGAGAGTATACCACATTTGAAATTATACTGATTTTAAAATTATCTTTTTTAAGAATTGAGCAGGAAAAATCATCGCAGCTTGATTCTATAGCAAGATTGAAAATAGGTTGACTATTCACATGTTCATGTTGCGGCATTATTTTCTTTATGTATCATTTATTATTATATGACTGGTTATATTGATTAAAGCATATATTTTGTTGTTTAAGATTTATATTTTATTATTTCGCTAATTTTTCTAATGCCGATTTAGCTAACGCTGCCGCCTTGCTGGAACCGTAATCAGCTATAACCTGCTTGAACAAAATAATAGCATCTGAAGGGTCGGATAATTTGGAAAAGCCTATGCCCTGCAGATATATTGCCATAGCCGCATGTTTGTTTTTTGGATAAAGTCTTGTAAATTTATGAAATTCAAGAATAGAGACGGGGTAATTTTTCAATTTGAAATTAGAAACAGATTTATAATAATTTGCATCGCCCGCCTTTTGAGATTGAGGATATTTATTAAGATATTTTTTAAATAAAACTAATGCCTTCTTATACGAACCTTTATTATAATATGATTTAGCCCTGCCGTATTCTTTCAGTTCTTTTCTGAGCGCAAGCTGTTTTACCGAAATTTTGGGTGCAGGTTTGACTTTAACTATTGCAATTTTCGGAGTAATCTTAGGCGTTATTTTTTGTTTTGATATAACGGAAGATTTAAACTTTTCTTTTTTTAGCAGCTTTATTAATTCTTTATTTACCAATATTCTATAATTTCTAAATTCCGCTTGAAGCAATTTCATATCATGCGAAATAATTTCATATTTCCCGTATAACGAACTGAGATTTGATTTTATACTTGCAATTTTTGTGCCCTGATTAGCAACATTCACCTGAGTTTGATGAAGAGCCTGCTCTGAATCTGTTGAATTTTGCGATAGATTGGCAACCTTTCTGTTTAAATTACGCACCTGAATTTTAATATGATGTATCGTGTCCGGTTCCATTTGAGCGCATCCCGACAATACAAAAGAAAGCGTAAAAATACATAAAGATAATAAAGAAATAATTTTAAAATAATGAATAATATGTTTTTTATTTACGGCGTCTTTTTCTTTTATTATCATAGGCATAATATCAATCCTCTAATTTTATTTTTAATTTGTCTTTGTAAATAAATTTTATAGAAATAAAATTTTTATCTTTATTTTATATGTATTATGAAAATTTATCAACAATAAATGAGAAAAATTTGACATATACTTTATATATATCTATCTTTTTCCTTTATCGATAAAATTATAAAATTATTCATGTTAATCTCTTTAATCTTTCTGTTAATCTCTCTGCAATCCTCTCTATATATTTTTACTGCAAATATATTTCAATTTATTAATAAATATCTTTAAGCTTTAAAACTTTAAAAATTTTAATAAGTCGATTTAAGCGTCCAAGCCGGATTATAATAATTTTGCATCTCCGGAAAAATATGCGGCATCAGAAGCATAATTCCGCTTGCCGTGGTGTCCATTAAATATATTTCTTCTCTGCCTCCAAATTCGGTATCAAAAGATATTATCCGCGAATCCCTTGTCCACGAAGGGTGATGACATCCGTAAGGGGTATCAGTCAATTGTCTTTCATTGCTTCCGTCAGGATTAATAATGCATACCTGAAGAGCTCCGTTGATAAACGATGTAAAAACTATTTTTTTTCCGTTTGGCGACCACGCAGGGCTTGTATTATAATAACTGCCGTTGAAAGAAATCATATGAACATCGGAACCGTTTGAATTCATGACATATATCTGAGGTCCGCCGCCGCGGTTTGAAACAAAAACAATTCTATTGCCGTTTGGAGAAAATGACGGCGACGTGTTTATTCCAAATATATCTGTAAGTCTTTTTAAACCGGTACCGTCGGCATTAATCGTGTATATCTGAGTATTATAATGACCGGGGGTCAACGCTAAAGCCAGCTTTTTTCCGTTAGGCGACCAGCTTACAAAATCAGCCGGTCCGGGCAAATCTAATTTTATTGTCCTGTCTGTAATCAAATTTTTTATAAATACGGCGGGGTCTCCGTCTTTAAACGAAATGTAGGCTACTTTTTTTCCGTCTGGAGAAGGATACGGAAATATATTGATAGAGTTGTTATCGGTTATCCTTCTAACCCTATGTCCTCCAAAGTCCATTTCAAATATATTTTTCACGTTGTTCTTTTCACCCACAAAAAAAACTTTTGTAGTAAACGGTCCTTTTTTGCCTGTTAAAAATTTTAAAACGGCATCGGCAAACTTATTGGCAAGATACCTGTCTTTGCTGAGACTGCCTTCCAGAACCTCGCTAAACAAAAGTTTTTGCGAATATATACTTATAAGATTAGCTTTAAGAGTGATATGGCCGCCTTTAACTTTATAGGAACCGTTGATTAAATATTCAGTATTTAATACCGTCCAGTCGGAATATTTTATTTTAGATGCGCTGAGATGGGCATCTTGCGGATTTTCAAGATAAGACAGCGGATTTACTATATGAAAATAACCGATAACAGAAAAATCGTGGCGTACTACATGAGCTAATTTGGATGCCAAGGAAGAATGCTGTTTGTATTTTGTTAAATTCTTGAAATCAGGCACCGCAATTCTAATTTTTTTTATACTTGCCTGATATATGTTAATATAAACTTTTGCACTGGCATTATGCGGCTTAAATAAAACGCTGCAGAACATTGCAGCTAGAAAAATAAATAGATAAAAAAATATAAGGCTGGAGGATTTAAATTTAAGATAATTAAAACCGATTGTATATTTTATCTTTGCTGCATCTGCATCTAAGCCATTATTTATTTTTGTCGATTGAAACATCTTTTGCATATCCTCTCATTTTTTATTAATTTATTTAATTTTATATAATATTATATTTATATAATGTTTAATAATACTTAATTTATATTTGCATCAATAGGTTGTGTGAACTGTTTATATTATATATATTATATATAATATAAATTATTTATATTAAGTAAGCTATTCACCTTTTAATATCTCTTTTGGATAAAAAATAGCTAAAACACCGTTGTTTTCATTTTCAGAGTTCATGTAAGACATAAAACCGTGCGGCGGAGGCGGCAGCGGGGCAGATGATTTTACGGCTGCTATAGACTGAGCGTCAAAAAAACCGCTTCCGGATGACTTTATTAATCTTACATCGTAAACCAGACCGCTTTTCGTTATTTTAAAAGCAATTATAGATTTAAAATGCAGATACTTGGATAAATTAATATTAAAATTTGAAATAATTATGCTTGTTATCTTGCTTATATAGCTGCCGAATCTATGAACATTGCCGGCTATCATAGAACTTTGCAGTTTGCTATAAGCGCTGTTTAATCTTATAGTTGTGCTTAAATGCGAATATACGCTGGATGATACCTGCATGGGCGGTGTATAAACCGGTTTATGAGGAACAATTTTATGCGGCTGCGGTTTTATGTGCCGGCGCACAACTTTCTTTGGATAAATCATTGATGATTTTGATTTAGCAATAGGTATGACTGCTTTACTGATCGCAGGGACAGATGCAATCTTCTTCTCTATTGCAACCTTATGCTGCCTGTTATGAATGACGGCAGGCTTTTTAACTGCACGTACGGTATTTTTTTTTATAGAATGGATTAAAGCTCTTGTGGAAGTTAACGGTCCTGGAACAGTACTTACAACGCTTACAACAACTTTTGAACCTAACGATTGAATCTTAGATTTAAATTTTATTGAAATAAAAACCAGCAATCCTATCAGGAGCACATGAAACAAGAATGATACAATATAATATTTTCCTATTCCTTTAGCTTTATCTTCATTATGCATTATACATTGCTATAATAATAATTATCAATAATCGTATTGTTAAAACTGTAAAAAAAATTTGACATTTATTTTAATATTTTAACGTATATTTTCAACGTTTTAGTACAGGATTTTTAGTTACCATGCCAATCTTGCTTATACCTGCCATTTTTACGGCGGCCATTACTCTTATAACAACGCCGTAAGGTATGGAAGAATCAGCTTTTAAAAATATTTCTTTATCGGTTCTATTTTTATAAATAGCCCGCAATTTAGAGGATAATGTCGGCAGACTAACCTCTAGCGCATTAATATAGACCTCTCGCGAACTGTTTATAGAAACCACTATTGTCTTTTCAGGCGACTTTATTGCGCGCGCCGATGCGGTAGGAAGATGAACTTTTATGCCATGCTCAAGCATAGGCGCCGTCACCATAAATATTACCAGCAGCACAAGCATCACGTCAACAAATGGGGTGATGTTTATTTCAGCCATAAATTTATAGTTTGAAGACAAATTATTTTTTTCTTCTCTATTGTTATTTTGAACAAACACGGTTAATTAATCTTTTAAAATTTGTTTTTCTACTATTGTCATAAATTCATACGCAAAATCATCCATCTCATTGACAAGCACTCTAACCTTGTTAGTATAATAATTATAGGCTATTACGGCCGGTATAGCGGCAAAAAGACCTGCTGCGGTAGCAACAAGCGAATCGGCTATTCCCGGAGCCACTACGGCAAGTCCGGCCGTTCCGGCTTTTTGAATACTTTCAAACGATGTCATGATACCCCAGACGGTACCGAATAAACCGATAAACGGCGAAGTAGAACCTGTCGTAGCAAGAAAAGGCAAAGTCAATTCTAATTTTGATATTGAAGAAAGCTGCGATTTTTTTAAGGCTCTTTCAACCAAGTGGGAACCGTTTAATTTGGTATCGTACTCGCTCAGAGATTTTTCTTTATCCTCCGCGGCTATTTTTTTCAGACTCACTAATTCTTTATATGCCGACTCAAACATGGAAGCGACGGGGCTATAACCTAAATTTTTAGCGGCAGACATAACATAGTCCAATCTTTTAGATTCCCAAAAAATGTCTATAAATTCTTTATTCTCTCTTTTAGCTCTATTTAAATAACGGAGCTTGTAAAAAATAATTGCCCATGAAGTCAAAGAGAAAAAAGCAAGAATTAAAAGAACAAGTTTTACTATTATATTTGCGTCTAAAATATGGGTTAAAATGCCAATGCTATGAATCATAAAAGTAGATTGAATTTTTATTTTGTTGAATTGCCGTTTAATTTATAATATTGCCGCTATTTCTTTAGGAATAGAAACGGCATAAAACATTTCATTTAGTTAATTATTTAATTATTAAATTTATTATTAAAACTATTAAATTAAACACGCAAATTAAACACGGACATCTTCATCGGGAAGCATTTCAAATTGAGTACAGTCAACACCGCATTCAGGACATTCATCAGGCGGAGTTTCGCCGTAATAAATATATCCGCAAACCACACATCTCCACGTATGCATAATTAAATCACCCCTCTTGAACTTTATTAATTATTTTATTTTAATTTTTCTATACTATATTATATTTTTTCATGAAATATAGAAAATGAAACCGCCTCTTAAGCAGTATAATTTAATTATAAATTATTATTGCCGAATTTACAATAATTATTGTAGGTAAGAAATCTATTGACAATTTAAAATAATAACTATATATTGTTGAATGTTTGAATATAATTCTACATATTGTTGAATGTTTAATTTTTAATTTATTTTATAACCATAAAACATAGGTGTGAAAATGGACATTGCTAAGAAGAATTTAAATGTTGAAAAACCTGCAGATTTAAAAATGGATTGTGAGGCGGATATTAAAAAAGACACTCTATTAAAAAATTTTAGCGAAAATGCCGTAACGGTTCTAAAAAAACGTTACTTAGCAAAAAATGCGGACGGTTCTATAATTGAAAATATTTCAGGGATGTTCGAGCGGGTTGCGGAAAACATCTCCGAAGCAGATTACAACTATAAATCCTCTAAAGAAAATATCGCAAAATTAAAATACGATTTTTACGATGAAATGTCCAATTTGAGATTTCTTCCGAATTCTCCCACTTTGATGAACGCCGGCAGACCGCTTCAGCAGCTGTCCGCGTGTTTTGTGCTTCCCATAGAAGATTCTATGAGTTCAATATTTGAAACATTAAAAAATACGGCGCTTATCCATCAGAGCGGGGGCGGCACAGGGTTTTCGTTTTCAAGATTGCGGCCGAAAAATGACGTTGTTCATTCAACAAAAGGCGTATCCAGCGGTCCTGTTTCGTTTATGCAGGTTTTTAATGCAGCTACGGAAGCAGTTAAGCAGGGAGGCACCAGAAGAGGCGCTAATATGGGAATTCTTAACATAGACCATCCTGATATCATTGATTTTATAACCTCTAAAAAAGATACTTCAAAACTTAATAATTTCAATATATCTGTTGCAATTACCGAAGATTTTATAAATAAAGCACTAAAAAACGAAGAATATCCGCTAATAAATCCGAGAAGCAAAGAAGTAGTAAAATACCTCAACGCAAAAGAAGTGTTGAATGCAATAATAGAACTGGCATGGAAAAGCGGTGAGCCGGGCATAATTTTTATAGACAGAATTAATAAATTTAACCCTGTCCCGTCCGCCGGTCCGATCGAATCTACAAATCCTTGCGGCGAACAACCGCTTATCCCTTACGAATCCTGCAATCTTGGTTCTATAAATATTGGCAAATTTATAAAAAAACATCCGATAAATATAAATATAAGCGGATTAGAAATAATGGGCTCCACTCGAACAAAGTTCAGTGAAACTAATTTGTCAGCCGATTATTATGCAAATTTTATAGATAGTTTAATAGACTGGGAATCTTTAAGGAAAACTATTCATATAGCTACCCATTTTTTAGACAATGTTATAGACAAAAATAATTATCCTCTTGACAAAATAAAAGAAACTACGCTGTCAAACAGAAAAATAGGGTTGGGCTTAATGGGATATGCGGACACCCTTATAAAATTGGATATTCCGTATAACAGCAATATCGCATTGCAAACAGCTGAAAAAATAATGAAATTTATAAACAGCGAATCAAAAGAAAAATCTCAAGAGCTTGGAGAAATCCGCGGAAGTTTTCCTAATTTTGAAAATTCAATATGGAAAACAAACGGATATAAGGCAATGCGCAACGCGACTACAACCACAATCGCTCCGACAGGCACCATAAGCATTATAGGCGGAGCTTCAAGCGGCATAGAACCTTTATTTGCGCTAAGTTATGAAAGACATGTTTTAGATAACCAGTCATTAATAGAAATTGATAAAAATTTAAAAGATAAATTTGAAGAACTGGGCATTTTTTCCGATGAATTAATAAATTTTATAGCAAAAGAGGGTAAATTTGACAAAAATACATATCAAAACTGGAAATATCACAATCCATTGCCTTTAAAAATAAACCCTGAAATAAAAAATTTATATGAGAAAAATGGAGAAAAATTAGAAGAAGAAAAAATATTTGAATATTTAAATTCGGTTTTTATCACAAGTCATGATATTTTGCCTAAATGGCATGTATTGACCCAATCGGCTTTTCAAAAATATACGGATAATGCCGTCAGCAAAACGGTTAATTTTCCTCATGACGCTACCAAAGAAGATATTGAAGAAGTTTATATGCAGGCTTATAAACTTAATCTTAAGGGAATTACCGTTTATAGAGACGGTTCTCGCGAACAGGTTTTAACAACGCCGAAATCACAGGAACGAAAGACACGAAACGAAAATAGCATTGCAAACAACAACGACAATGCGGACAATAATTCCGCTGAATTTGATAATTCATCAAGATGCATGCCTATAGAGCCGAGAAAACGACCTGATATTATTCACGGAGTGACGATAAAAACCGTAACAGGCTGCGGACCTTTGTACGTTACCGTAAATAAAGACGAAAATGGAGCGCCTTTTGAAATTTTTAACTCTATAGGTAAGTCTGGCGGCTGTGCTCAAAGCCAGACAGAATCCATAGGCAGAATGGTCAGCATGGCATTGCGCTCAGGAATAGATGCCGGGGAAATTATAGGTCAGCTAAAAGGAATAAGGTGCAATCAGCCATACGGATTTGGAGAAAATATTATTTATTCCTGTGCAGATGCTATAGGCAAGGCGCTTGAAAAAAGCTTAAAAGAAATGACATATATGAAAAAACAAAATTGCAGCGGCACCTCTTTAAATATTAATATTGTAAATGAAAATAACGGCAATAACCGCAATTATAATAACAACAAAGGTAATATTAATGCATCGGGTTTAAACGCTCAATTCAGAGGCGCATGTCCGTCCTGCGGAGGTTCAAATCTTAAACATGCCGAAGGCTGCACCGTATGCTTAGACTGCGGCTATTCCGACTGCGGGTGATACATACCATACCGCATGATATAATATAAATTAATAATAAATGATATAAAGAATAAAAATATCTGGTCGGCCGTCCGATTAAATGTAAAATTTAATTTATGTATTTAATCCCTGCCTATTTAGATGAATGAACAAATAAAACCCCTGTTTAATCTCTTAGTATCAAATAATATGATATGCTATTAAGAGTATTAAACAGGGGTTTTTCTTCCAGGGGGATGGAAAATTATAGAATCATGATTGTTTTCAAATTAATACGCAGTTCCGTAAAGGATTAATTTTTTCAGCGAACCCTGAATGGAGCCCGGCATTCCCATATGCTGCATAAATGCCCACATTCCTGCATCGGAAAAATAATATTTCATCCTCCACATTTCGCCCAATATGCCTATATTTGTATAGTTTCCGTCACGATATACTAAGATTTCAACAGGAAAAGCAGAACTGTGGTCTATACCAGGATTTTTATACGTTTTTGTAGCCCTTACTCCGCTGTCTATTGTAATACTGTGTCTTTCGGTAGAATTTCTTGTTAGTCCCAACTCTATAAAACCTGATGACGGATCATTTATTTCATAAGCATAATGCCACCTGCTTTTGTTTATTTGAATTCCCTTCTTAACTAAAGCGGCAACACCTTCAAGATTTGCATTTGTGCTTCCCGAATAATTCTGAACAACAACAACGCTGCCGGGAAAAGAACCGCCTCCTACGCCGCCCGGAAATCTGCCCGCTCTCATCGGACCATATTGAGTGTTCGATGCCGTACCTCCTACCGCTGCGCTAATCGCACTTTTAATCTTATTGTTTATCTTGGCGGCATAAGAAATGTATGAATTTCCTGAAAACGTTCTTGCAATAGCCGGAAGATTGACCATACTTACAACCGTTCCCTGCGTGGGGGTTGTATAGACACTTACTCTGAGCGGCAAACCGAATGCTGCAACGGGGTTTTTACCGTTATCCGTCATATATGCGTCATAAGATTTATTATTAGCTACAACGACAGTAGATATGTGAGAATCTCCCTTGGGAAGCGAAATTCTTTTTACGGAAACCACATTCCAGCCGATATTATTTAAAGCATTTTTAACTTTACCCACAACAGACGAATAGCTGCCTCCGACATTCACTGCAACATTTGTAAAAACCCCATAAGTAGCGGCATGAGATTTTATACTGCTAAACGAAATAATAAATACACTCAGCATAAAAATAAAGATTGACTTTCTAAATAATTTTAAACCCATAATGCACTTTCCTCCTTTAATGTTTGTTAATGTGATTGTTAATATGATTAATTATTATTTTTAACTAAAATCAATATTTAAAAATAATATTTAGTTTTTATCATATTATAAAATGTAAGTCAATTAATAATTTACATTAAATTAATATAATATTTGCATACTTAGATATTTATATAATTTAATAATTGGATACTGAATACTGGAATTATAAAGATAGATATAGATTAGATATTTAGATAAGATAATAATTATCGGTTATAATTATAAGGGTAGAGGTATTTTTAAGCTCTTATTTATGATTTTATTTTTTGCGTTTTACGATTTTAATTCCGGGGCCGGCTTGGCAAGAAAAAAGCCCTGTCCGTAATCTACGCCTAATTTTGTAACTTCCTGCAATATTTCATCATTTTCTATAAATTCTGCAATAGTTTTTATACCGACTTCTTTTGCTATGGAAACAGAACTTATTACAAAAGCCCTGTCTATTTTATCTGTCATAATGCTTCTTATAAATTCACCGTCAATTTTGATAAAATCAACCGGGAAATGTTTAATATACAGAAATGAACTGAAACCGGAACCGAAATCATCTACCGCAAACCTGAAACCTTCGTACTTCAAATTGGTAACAAACTTTTCAAGCAGTGTTATATTTTTAATAGTTTCTCTTTCCGTAAGTTCAAAAACTATTCTATCGGGATTTATATTATATTTTAAAATGATATCTTTAACATTTTTAATAAACTCGGAAAGAATCAATGATTTTGGAGACAAATTAACAAATAAAAACCCGTCGAAATCGCTTTCTTTCATAATTTTAAACGCTTTTTCCATTAATAAAAGGTCTAATTTATGCGCTACACCTATTGCCTCAGCCACTTCTATAAATTCACCCGCCGAAAGCGTTGCCCCTTTATAATTTATTCTCATAAGAAGTTCATTGGCAAGAATTTTACTGTCTTTTAATCCGACAATAGGTTGAAAATAAGGGACGATGACTTCTGTTCTATTTAATGCGTCTATTACCATATTGCTCTTTTCCCGAGCTTCCTGATATACAGTAATCATGTCTTCTTCCTGTGCGACATAAACCTGATTTTTGCCTTTAGCCTTCGCTTTGTACATCATATTGTCCGTAAGCATAAAAATATCTTTTTCAGTAGCTGCGGACTGAGGATATGATGCAACGCCTATTGAAGACGTTATTCCAATATTTTTTTTGCTATCGGGATATTTTAGAAGCAAAGTTCCGATTTTCTCTCTGATTCTTTCGGCTATCATATAAGCCTGCTCTATACCCGCCCCCGGCAGAATTATCGCAAACTCATCTCCTCCATATCTTGCTAAGATATCCCCGCTTCTTTTTAATTTATTTAAAATATCTGCAACATTCTGAAGCATTGTATCTCCGAAATTATGCCCATACATATCGTTAATAAATTTAAAATTATCTAAGTCTATAAACAATAAACTGAAGATAGAATTATTTCTGTTGGCTCTTTCCGCTTCGTAATGAAGGAATTCATTAAAAACTCTCTGATTATAAAGTTCCGTAAGTCCGTCTCTCGTAGCATAATATTCAAGGTCTTTGGTATATTTGTAAATTGCTTTTATTGAACCTATGACATTCAAAAGCGTCGTCAAAACACTATTTATTACTAACTCTCTGGTACTGTCAAGAGATTCTTCGGATTGGACTCCTATCCCGACAATGCCGCCAATATGAGGCGTGTTCAGTATTATTTTTTTAGTTTTAACTGAAATATCGTCAGCAGTCAATTCAGGCAGTTTAATCTTTTTATCGGCTATATTATGGGTTATTATTATATTTTCCATATCTTTTAATAAAGGACTGAAACTGTCGTGGTATATATTTTTATTTACCATTTCGTTGAATATTATTTTTGTTTTTTCTGTCGGTTCCCCTTTCCAGAAAACTTCTAATTCTATAAGCTCTTCATCCTGCACGAATATTGAAAATACATTATAAACTTTAATAATATTATTCATTTCAATCAGCAGATTAAAAACATGCTCTTTCCAGTCTTTTACCACTTCGGAAGTTATTATAAAACGTTCCAGAAGTTTGATTTCAAATTCCAATATGTCTTTATCTATAGCAACATCTCTGAGTTTTGACGAAAGTTTTACGATACCCTGATAAACATTGTTAAACTCTTCAAATTTAAGGTCGGAGAGATTGGACTCTAACATTTTTAAATCTCTGACGGTATTAATATTTTCAACTTCTTTATTAATACTGTTTATGCCTTTTTTAACGGATTTTCTTAAAATAAAAGCTACAAATGCTCCGCCTATAATAGGCAGCAAGAATATAAGTATTAAAAGCGCATAATAATAATATTGAATTTTTTTAGTTAAATAAACAGGGTTGAATGAAACTTCAATGACGCCGTTAACATCGCCTATCTTAGCCATAGTATGACATTGAAGACATAGCTCTTTATCTTTTAGCGGATAGGCATAAACGGACAAACCTTTGAGTTTTTTATATTCAGGCAAACCTGTTAAAAATGACTGCGTTACGACAGAATTCTCGGCAGGCTGAGAAATTTTACCGAACTGCTTAGAAACAATTTTACCTCTGAAGATACTTACATTTACCATTTTTTCAGAATCAGAGGATTTTTTTAACGCTCTTATAAATTCGGCAACCTGCTTTTCATTCCATCCTCTTTTCATTACCTGAAACATAGCATTAAATGTTTCATCTGCAATATAAGAACTTGTAATCTTTGTTCCGGTATTAATTATTTTATTGCTGAAATTTGATAATAACAAGGCGGATACCGCAGCAATCAGGATAGAAACAGATATCGCTATAGATAAAATAAACTTATCCAACCGTTTGAATTTAAACAGTTTAAGTATAATATTTCTTGCAAATTTGATTATATTATGAAAGTAATTCATTGGCATCTTCCTTGGTAGGAATACCCACATATGAAAGTTTGCCGTCGATAATAGTTGAAGGAACACTTCTTATATACAAGCTGATAGATATCCGTCTGCCTTCAGGTTCTGAAACATCAATCAGTCTATAAGTAAAATCCTTCCTTTCATCAAACAACGTTTTCCAGACTCTGTCGGCAGGAACACATTCTTCGCACCATTTCGAGACAAGCAATATGACTTCATGCTTAATTGCTTTTTTGTTTTCCTTAGCACTGTCGGCAGCACCGCCGATATTATCATTGCCGTCTCTATGTGCACCGCTGTCTTCATTATTACTATTCATTTTTTTAATATAAACTATAAAATTTAATTAATTTATGCAATGCCTTATTGTTTTATCTAAATATCCATTCTGTCGAAACGCCGAATATTCTGCCGGTCAACATTTGTTCATAATAAAATAGTTATTATATTTTATTTATTTGCCGGCGCATTTGTTTGCATATTTACAAAAATAATACCGTAGTAAAAGTCTCATCTCACTGACTGGAACACCTCATACATTGAATCTGCTCTTTTATAATTTTTTCTCTGTAGAGCTCAATGGCTTCTTTACCTGTTACAAGAAATTTGAGTTCATCTAAATTAGAAGCTTTAACTTTTGTCACCCAACCGTCGGTATAAGGAAGTATATTTAATAAAAGAGGATCGTTCAAAAGCTTTTCATTGACCTCTATTATTTCACCTGAAACAGGCGACGGGATAGGTCCAACCCATTTTCCGCTTTCTATCGTAGCCGTATTGCCGCGTCTATTAACCATTGCTCCTATTTTTTTAAATGTAACATGAAGAATTTTCCCCGCCTGAGTCTGAGCAACATCAGTCATTCCTAAAATCACTATATTATTATCCACAGGTTTAGCCCATGTATCTTTTTCTGTATCGTAATAAATGTCTTCCGGTAACTCGCATCCTTGAACTTCAGCCATAGCATCTCCAAGTTTATATTTTATTATATTTATAATAATATTATAAATAATAATTCTTCATTTTAAATATTTATGTGATTTTTATCACTGATATTTATATTATATATGATAAAATTTAAAAATGAATTAATATAAAACTAATATAACTAATAAATACATCTTAATTTATATAATATATATAATAAATATAGAATAGAATATACAATAATATAATTTAAAATATTGTATCAGAATTAATCAAATTTACAAAATTAAAAAATAAAAAGAATAAATTCACAATAGATAATGACAGCGAACATTATATTAATATTACATTTTAATATTGCATTATAACAGGAGAATATTATGGATACAATGTTGGATCCGATAGACGCATTAAAAAGCGATCATGAGGCAGTAAAGGTTGTTTTAGGAAATCTTGACGGTTATTTAAAAAAAATAGGAGGTCAGACATCCGATTCTCTGAGAAAAAATCTAATAAATCAGCTTCACGAAATTACTTCTTTTATTGATAAAGACCTTGAAATACATTTTAAAAAGGAAGAGAACGCTTTATTTCCCGTCCTTGGAAATTATATAGGGATAGAAACAGGACCAATTCACGTAATGCTTTTGGAACATGAACAGTCAAGACAGCTTTCTAAAGAATTTAAAGATGCTATAGCAGAATATTCAATAGACGGCAAGTACGGAAAGATCATATCGGAAGGAGACAGCCTGACACAGCTGCTATCGGAACATATAGAAAAAGAAGATAATATATTGTTTAATATGGCAGAAATGCAATTAAGCAATGAAGAAAAAAATGAAATTATGGACAAAATGAGGACTGTTAAATAATTCAATAAAAAATGAGGACAATAAAATGCAAACGGAAAAATTAAAAAAAGTGAAATTAGACGTGAGAGAAGACATAGCAAAAGGGGCTGACCCGTTTCAAAAAATAATGGAAGCGGTAAACTCTCTAAAAGATGGTGAAGCATTAGAGGTTATTAACAGTTTTGAACCTTTTCCGCTGTATTCCGTACTTAGAAACAAAGGATTTGAACATACCGCAAAACATTTTGACGGCGGATTTGAAATTACTTTCTATAAAACAGATAATCACAAAAACGAACCTGCTGGCGATGAAGATTGGAAAAATGAAAATAATTTCAATGACGATGATTTAAAAAAACTCGCCCACTGCAGAGAAACAGAGCTTGATGTTAGAGAATTAGAGCCTCCGCAGCCTCTTTTGAAGATTTTCGAGATTATTGAAATTATGGATAAAGACGAGGCATTATCTATAATTCACGACAGAAAACCGATACATTTATATCCGAGACTAAAAGATGCAGGATTTAAATTTTTAACAGAAGATATCGGAAACGATTTATATTCAATAAAAGTTTGGAGGAATTAGAAATTTTTAAGACATTTTTCAGGCATTTTTTTCCATGATTAATAAATTCATGAAAAATATTAACGAAGCCGCTGCCAGTATTCCGGATAAAATCCTTATTAAACTGACATCTGTAATAAGTAAAGCAAAAGACATCACCGGAATAGCCGCTATAAATAATATTGCATCAAAATATTGAAGATACTTTTTCTGCATATTGCTTATTAAACCTTTATAAGCTCCTTTTTTAACCTTTTCGAATTTTTTAAGGCTTATGAGAAATGGAAATATTTTATGCAAAAAACCTACTATTACCATACCTGCATAACCAAATAATCCGATAAATCCAAACGCATAATAAATGCCCTGATTTTCAGCTATTGCTCTTGCCGGTAAAAATAATATTATATTTCCGGCAAAAACCGCAGATAGTAAAAAAATAATACCGGCATACAGGTAAAAAATTGTAATATCCAATTTTTTCTTAATCCTGCCGTTCATTAATTTGTAAAATTCAAAAGAAAATAAGATTATTCCCGCCGATAATAAAAAATCACCTATATAAAAGAGATTTTGTCCAAATGAACTATAGAAACCGTTTGCTATTGACGATATTATTATCAGAATTATTCCTAAATTTAATAATACAAAATCTGTTATCCATATAAAATGTCCGGGCTTTTTTGTCATATAAAACATAGGAAGCAGGCGGTAAGATATTGCAATAAACAGCATAACGATAAAACCGCCGGACATAATATAAATATGGCTCGTTAAAAAATTAAAAATATATTTGCCTATTATGTTATTATAATAAAAAGAAACAGCCATGTACGCACCTGCTAAAAGCCCGATAAAAAGATATATATAAGCAAAAAGAATGCCGAAACCGGTGTAATCCCATTTTTTTATTTTCTTCAAACTTATCATAATATTTAAATCATAAATAAAGACGGCTATAAATAAAAGCACGCCTCCGGACGCTATAAGCTCAGCATTAAAATAATGCATTCCCGCAATAAAAATTATAAGGGATGCGGTATAGCCATAATAAACGTAATAAAATATTTTATCAAAGGCTATCTTTACGCCGAGCGCCACAGGAATCAGCATATACGAAGCGCCCATTATTACCATAAGAAGGAAGCCCAGCGTGAAAATATGGGTCAGGGCAATAATTTTTGTATTCATAAAAAAATAAGTCAAAAAACTGTTTGAATCAATCATCATATAACAAAAAAACAGTATTAGAAATATAGATGCTGTTTTAATATGCTTTAAAGCGATGTTGACAGAGCTATCTCCGGAATTCATTATTTGTTCTCCCAAATATATATAATATAATTTATCACTATTATCTATTTTGAAGCTTTTTAAGAACATCGGGTTTCAGCATAGAATAATTCCATTCAGGTTCCCATACAATATTGACTTCTGCATCTTGTACGCCTTCAATTTTTTTTAAAGATTCCTCTGTTTCAAATTTTAAAACATTACTCAACGGACATCCTCTTGACGTTAGAGTCATATTAAGAACTATTTTCTTATTTTGTTCGTCAATTTTTATATCATATATCAACCCGAGGTCAACAATATTTATTTCGAGCTCCGGATCTACAACGCTTTTCAAGTTTTCTAAAACACTTTCTTTTGTAAGCATAATCACACCGCTGTTATTTTTTAATTTTTTTTAATAATATTTTAAAGATATTTAAAGAATATTTAATAATTGTTTGCAACCGCAGATGTTAAATATTAGCGCTTTTTGTATACCCTTATATTTATATATTATAGCAATAAAAATAAAAATAAATTGATTATTATCACAATTTTTTTTTATTTTTTGCCTGCTTGACATCTGCGATAATTTTAGATAGTATAAATAATAAAGCGGTACTGCAATCTGTTTCTTCTATATAATTACATTAACCATAAATAATATTAAAATAAACATTAAAATATCTAAATAAAATTGAATAAAATAAACATTAAATATTAAAATGGAGAATTTATTATGAATTTAATATCTGAAAGATTAAAAAATATTATTATTATTTCTTGTTTAATAATATTTTCAATTGGCGTTTTTAATATATTTATGCAGTCAAATGCCTACGCTCTTAAAATTAATGTAAAAAGCCCTTCTTTCCAATTTAAAAAGGGTATGGGCGCATTGAAAGGCGGATATAATTACACGGCAATACAGCACTTTCAAAAGGCTATACTTTTAAAACCGCATTTTGCTGAAGCATGGGGAGAAATGGGAATTGCCCTTCATCGGTTAGGTTTTCCATCTCTTGGCATTGTTTCGCTCAAAAAAGCGCTGTCATATAATCCAAGGCTCGTATGGGCAAAAAAATTTCTGAAGAAATATCTAGCAGAGCCAGGTAGGTAATTTTTTAATTTGATAATTTGTGGCAGGCATCTATTTTACAGACACCTATTTTATTAAGGTAAGTGGTTTTTAAATTTTTAATGTATTTCTATCCAGTATAGTTATAACTAATAATAATTTAGTATTAAAATATAATTAAAATATTGGTAAATTATTAAAAGTATTTTTATATCGGTTTTAAATTTCGATACAACTAATATTACTGTTAACATATATCATTTTTGTTAAAGCGTTGTTAAAACTATGAGCAATGTTCAGGCGAAATATCCGTTCAGATTTTTTGTTAAACTTAGTCTTCCTCAATTAACCGGCTTATTTGCTTTAAATCTGAACGATTTTCTTAAAGGCATTAGAATGTCCGACGATGCGATATTATATTATCACACACACCATTTCTTGCTTCAATTTCATAATACCGCGCCGGCAGCTCCCAATGATTTTGCCTACTGGGTTACTAATGTGCTTGGTGAAAATTTGCTGGGTGAACAGTTGGCAGGCATTGATATGTTTAGTTTTAATTCAATGGAAGAGTTTAAACAAAAACTTATTGAAATTATCGAAAACTTCATTACTAAAAATAAGAAAACAAGACAGGTTGAAATGTCTTCCAGATTTAATTTTATTAAATCAGTAACATATGTAATGGATACAAAAAAATATGCTTATTCTCTCAATGATTTCGTAAATATTCTGCAGAGCTTATCCATCTATTGTCTATATTATCATTTTTTTGAATCTTCTTTCAGATTAAAAGAAAGAAAAAATGATTTTTCAATGTGGATTGCCAGTGAATTTAAATTAACGGAACTTGCCGATAAAATTAATAACCTTGACCCTTACACACATACAATGAACGAACTTAAAAATGCAATAATAAAATTAGTAAAACAATATCAATAATTTTGAGATTTATTATGAACTCAATAAACGATTACGCCGAGATTGTCGGCAAAGAAACGGTCGATGAACTTCAAGAAATTGCATCTCATTTAGAAGGAAAAGTAATACAAAATATTAACTCAACCGCCGTCGGCGGAGGCGTTGCAGAAATATTAAGCAGAATGATTCCTCTCCTTAAAGAAGTAAATGTGAAGGCTGAATGGGATTTTATTAAAGGAGGAGAAAGATTTTTCGAAATTACAAAAAAAATACATAATTCTCTACATGGAGTTTCCGATGCCGTTATAACAAAAGAAGAATTTAATTATTTTGATAAAATTACAAATGACAATTTAGCCGATATGAATTTAAACGGGGATATAATATTTATTCACGACCCTCAGCCTATCGGACTTATAGCGGCAAAAAAACGAGCCGGGTTTAAAGAAAAAAAATTTATATGGCGATGCCATATAGATATCAGTTCAGCTAATACAAACACTTTCAACTTTTTAAAAAAATATATAGAGCTCTATGATGCATCCGTATTTTCTTCTCCTTTATTTTCAAAAAAATTAAAAATTCCTCAGATGCTGATTTCTCCTTCGATAGACCCTTTATCTGACAAAAATAAAGAACTTGACAAAAAACAGATTGATGAAGTTGCAAACCGATTTAATATAGATTTGGATAGAAAAATAATAACTCAGGTCTCAAGGTTTGACAGATTAAAAGATCCGCTCGGTGTAATTGATGTGTACAGGTTAGTCAAAAAATATACCGACTGTCAGCTTATCTTGGCAGGCGGCGCTGCCGACGACGATCCGGAAGGAATGGAAGTGTACAAAGAGGTTCTTGAAAAAGCTGACGGTGACAAGGATATTTTTATTTTGAACCTGCCGCCTACAAGCAACATTGAAATTAACGCAATTCAGAGAATGTCAACCGTAATTCTGCAAAAATCAATAAAAGAGGGTTTCGGGCTTACCGTTTCAGAAAGCTTATGGAAGAAAAAGCCTACAATTGCTTCGGCGGTAGGCGGAATACCTCTCCAAATAACCCATAAATATTCAGGATTGCTTTCGCGGACTATAGAAGGAACTGCTCTTTACGCAAAACAGCTTCTTCAGAATCCTGAATATGCCGATAAATTAGGTTTAAACGGACATGAACACGTTAAAAACAATTTTCTTATTACAAGACATTTAAGAGATTATTTATTGTTATTTATAAAAACACAATATAATAATGAAAATATTATTTATCTATGATGTTTATTTTTGATAAAATCAAAAAACTTAATTTGCAAATTTAATTTATATTTGATACTATAGATAAATTGTTTTATTATATACGGAGAGATGGCCGAGCTGGTCGAAGGCGTTCGCCTGCTAAGCGAATGTATGTTTACAAAGAATGTACCGAGGGTTCGAATCCCTCTCTCTCCGCCATTGCACGCTATTTTAGTTTAAGAACTGCATCATAGACATCTTTTATATATTTCGTTCTTTACATTTAATTAATAATATTTATTGCCGTTATAACACATACCCTACAATATAATATAAAAATTCTTAAATTGATTTTAAATAATAGTCAGTCCCGCAAATTAAACTTAACTGGAGGTGAATACTCATGGAATACAGCATGCCGCTTGGCAATTTATTGGATGTTATCAATGATTTTATTGAATCAAACGACGAATTTTCGTATGAAGAGATTATTGAATTATTAAATAATCACACGATAGAACTTAACTGTGTAGAAGACGATGATGATTTTTTATGTTCGCTTTTAGAAGAAATTTCTGAAGATTCCGAAGAAGAAGAAGAAGAAGAAGATGATGATGAAGAAGAAGATGATGATGAGGAAGAGGAGGATGAAGACAATGACGACGACAAATTTTAACTATAGTGAATCTTTTTAGGATGTTGCTTATTGTTCTAATCTTGCGGACATTACGGCAAGGGCAATTACATTTTCATTAATGACATAAAATGCCATGATTTACTTAACTTGAATTAATCATAAATCATATCTAAATCACAAAAGATAAGTTAAAATTATTGCCGTTTAAAAATTTTAAATTTATTTTTTGTGATTTATTTAATATTATTTAATATTTCTGTAAATCGATTATCCTTACAAAATCGGTGGAACCCGGCTCTCCTAAAGGCAGTCCGCCAGTAATAATTGCGTATCTGAAGTTATTATCAGCCTTAAATTTTTTATTTCTTATTTTTTTATAATTATCTTTGATAAATTTAATGATATCTTCAATCTTAACATTTTTTTCCGCTATTTCTCTCATTACAATAGAAAACACTCCGGAATTAAGCGCCAGCCGTCTTTTTGCAGATAAATCAGGAACTACGGCGATTATAGGCGTAAGTGGTCTAAACGATGAAATCAGACTTGCAGTATAGCCGGTTCTTGTAATTGCCGCAATAAAAGAATCTTCAATTATAAATGAGGATGAAACGGCCATTTTTGCTGATGCAATGGATACAATATTGTCTGCCGTGTTTACGCCTGTTTCAGAAGTTCGATTATTGTATGCATTGTGACATAAATTTTTAAAAAAATAACTCTCCTCCGTAGTTTCTATTATTTTTTCCATATAGGCCGCGGCTAAGTCGGGATACTGCCCAATTGCCGTTTCTTCAGAAAGCATGACGGCATCAGTACCGTCCAATATTGCATTTGTAATGTCTGTGACCTCTGCCCTCGTCGGAGACTCATCGGCAACCATAGATTCAAGCATCTGCGTTGCCGTTATTACCGGTTTCTTCAAATTGTTTGCCGCAGCTATTATCATCTTTTGTTTTAGGGCGATAGTTTCTATCGGAGTTTCTACGCCGAGGTCGCCCCTCGCCACCATAATTCCGTCCGATATCTCTGCTATCTTATAAATATTTTTAACCGCTTCTGCTTTTTCAATTTTTGAAATTATAAAAAATTTTTTGCCGCTATAATTTTTTTCCAAAAAATCTTTAACCTCGGCTATATCATCCGGTTTCCTGACAAATGAAACCGCAAACATATCTACATCATGTTCAGCTCCAAACTTCAGCGATTTGAAATCATTATCGGTAACGGAAGGAACGCTTAATTTTATATTTGGAAAATTCACTCCCTTTTCTGTTCTTAAAATACCTTCTTTAATTATTTTACATGACAGTTCATTTTCGGATAATATATCTATAACTTTAAGTTTTATTTTTCCGTCATCTATAAAGACAAGGTTACCTTTCTTAACATCCTTTGTTAAGTATTTATAATCTATAGCAATATTTTTTTCATCAGAAAATTCTTTTATATTAGACAGTATTATGTCTTCATTTTTTTTTAAAATTATCTTATCTTGCAATTGTTTTTTGGTTCTGATTTTAGGTCCGGGCAAATCTACAAGAATTGCAACATCATCGGATAATTGCCTTATGATGTCTATAAGTTTTTCAAACATATCGTTATCGCCGTGCGAAAAATTTAGTCTTGCAACATTCATTCCCGATTCTATAAGTCTTTTAATTGTTTTTTTATCTGAACTTGCAGGACCTAATGTGCATACAATCTTAGTTTTTCTGAAATACATAAATAACTCCTTTCTTCTTTTTTAAATGCGCAGCTAAATTGAATTATCGATTTACTGAAATATTTCTTTTAATCTATCTTTAAGACCGGAGTTCCTTTCCTCTATTTTTGAGTGCATGGCTATAGAAAAGGCTTTAAATGTACCGAATATAACTACATTCTTTTTTCCTCTCGTTATTGCGGTATATAAAAGATTTTTTTTAAGCATCATATAATGTGTTTGATGAAATATTATAATTACATTATCAAATTCGCTGCCCTGCGATTTATGTATAGAAAGCGCATAGGCGAGCGATAAATTGCTGTAAACATCCAAGAAGTCGTATGCGACCGGCTTAGAAAAATTCACGGTCATTGTTTTGCCTATATGGTCAATACTTATTATAACACCTGTATCCCCGTTAAAAACATCAAGGTCATAATTATTTTTAGTCTGTATTACCCTGTCGTTCACCCTGAATTGAACGCCGTTACATATAAAAGTATCTTCGCTGCTGTTAATATTCTCTATAGGATTAAAAATTTCCTGCAAAATTGTATTTAATTTAAAATAACCCAGCTCACCCTTACGCATTGGTGTTAACACCTGAATATCATTAAAATCTACATGATGATTATGAATATTATCATGATTATTAATATAAACGTCTTTATTTGTTTTCTGCTTTTCAATTCTTTTATTTTTGACTTTTTTTATAAAATCAATAAAATCTTCAAGAACATAAACTTTTCCTGTTTCTTTTTCATCATATATTTTTTTATATTTAATCATAAATTCATTATGCTTTTTTGCTTTTTTGCTATCAGAAACTTTGATTTCTTCATTAATTTTAACTTTGATATCATCGTGTTTAAATTCATTTAAATTATTTGCTTCATATGTAATAAATTTTTTATTATTAAGAAGATTATGCGCATTAAGATTTATAAGACCGCCTTCATTTTGCCTGAAAACTTTGGTGAGAAAAACGGAAGGTATAATTTTTTCATTAAAATTTATTAAATCTCTGAGCAAATCACCCGGGTTAACAGACGGCAGCTGATTAACATCTCCGACCAGCACTACTTTCGCTTCGTCCTTCAAAGCCTTCAGCAGCTGCGAAAATATAACTGCGTCTACCATGCTCATTTCGTCAATAACTACTAAATCAAAAGGAAGTTTGTTATTTTCATTATAAGTGAAATAAGACTCATTTGTTTCTCTATTAATAGTCGCTTTTAACAATCTGTGGATTGTAGAAATACTATAAGTTGTGCCGTCTTCCGCATCGGAACCGTTGTTTTTGTCATTATTTTTTTTATCCGCTGCAAAAATTATATCTTCCAATCTTTGAGCAGCTTTTCCGGAAAGGGACGTCAAGGCGATATTTTTTTCATTATGAATTTTACAAATTTCTTTAATAATCGTAGATTTGCCTGTCCCAGGTCCGCCGGAAATAATGGATATTTTATATTTTAGGGCGTTAATAACTGCATTTTTCTGCTCTTCAGTAAGAAATTCCGAAAAATTATGAGCTGCAGCGCCTGCATCTTTATTGGCGGTATTGCAGTTGGCACTGCCGTTGCTATTATTGCTTCCGATGTTATCCTTATCATAGGGCAACAGCCTTTGCAGTTCCTTTGCGATTCTTAATTCAGAATAATAATAAACAGGGAGATATATTTTGCGCATAGTAAAATCTGTCTGGTAAACATCGGCGTTTTCGTTATTAAAATCGGAAAATAAAAATGGCGGGTCTATTATTATCTGCTTTGCTGTACTGAGTTCAATAATAAATTTTTTAAGGTCTTTAAAATTAAAATTAACCTGTTCCGTGTCTGCATCGGCACTTATGTTAATTTCGCCGTTTATGCCGGTTTCATCGTTATTTCCAAAATCTTCTATCATTTCTGAAATATTATTTTTAATATCGGAAAAATAAACAAAAGTATTGCCGTTATTCATGCATAATTCGTTTATCAGATATTTCACGGCTTCTTTAATCCTATTAGGGTCATGTTTAGAAATGCCTAATTTGTTAGCCATAATATCCGCTTTTTTGAAACCTATACCCTTTATCTCTGTAAAAATATACGGATTTTCTTTCGCTAGTTGAATTGATTTTTCTTTGAATTTATTATAAATGGCTTTAATCTGATAATCGCTGAACTGGTAAGGTTTAAAAAACATTATGGCTCGCCTCAGTCCTGCGCTTGATTTTATTCCTTCAATAACAAAATTTATTTTAACATCGCCTATACCCTTGACTTCTCTAATTCTTTCAGGTTCATTATCAATTATATTTAAAGTGTCTTCTTTAAATTTGTTATATATCTCTTCGGCTAAAAATTTGCCTATGCCCTTAAATATACTGGAGGATAGATAGTTCACTATGGCAGTTTTTGTAGTGGCAAGAAATAATTCATATTCATCAAAATTAAACTGGTAGCCGTATTTTTTATGATAAACATATCTGCCTTTAAGTTTAATTTTTGAATCTACAACAGGCATATCAAAAAAATTGCCTGAAGCTATTAATATTCTGTCTTTAGAAAAAAGTCTTAAAATAATAAAACCGTTCGCCTGATTATAAAAAATAACGCTTTTAATTATTCCGTGTATGGTCTGAAGGCGGGAATCTCCGGATGTTTGCAAACCATCGTCCTTTGCAGGATTTGCTTCTTCTGATTCCGGCGGGTTTACTTCTGCATCTGGCTCCAATGATTCCAATTGCAATGATTTATCGTCCATTTTTTATATTTAGAAATTATTATAAATTATAAATCAAATAATTTTTATAAACAACATATATAAATGCATAGTATTTTATAGTATTTTCAATTTTATTATCTATTATTATATTACATTGCCTGCTTATTTTAAATAATTATTATCTGTTATTATATTATTCATTTATAACAATATATATAATATATACGATGTTTATACTTTTAATATTTCCTTATATATAAACACTTTATTGCGATTTTTTGTCTGAGGAAAATTTATTAGATGTAGTGGGAACTACATGAAAAGAAACATCGGGAAGAGCATCTATAAGTTTATTGACAATACTTTTATAAAAAAATTTAGAGATTCTATTTTTTTTTACATTAGTAGCGCCTATAACTACGTGGGAAACATTATTATTTTTAACAAAATCAATCACACCCTGCACAACATCGTCCGCCTGAAAACTGAATATTGACGCTCCCATATTTTCTGCTATTGATATATTCTTTGCAAGCGATTTGTCATAATTTTTATTGACCGTTCCTATTTTATGCCTGTTTCTTAAATTTATATGAAGTGCATAAAAATTAGAGTTAAGCCTGCCGGCTAATTTTGAGCCTATCCTCAGCAGTCTTGCAGAGTCAGGATTTGAGCTTATCAGAACCAGAATTTTTTCATTTGATTTTAATTCTAATTTATTTTTTGTTTTTAAATCATCTATATCCGCTGACTGTTCGCTAAGCTCATCGGCAACTTTTCTTAAAGACAGTTCTCTTAAGATAATCAGATTTTCAAGTTTAAAAAAATTTTCAAGGGCAATGTTTATTTTTTCTTTAGAATATATTTTCCCTTCTTTTAACCTTTTTATCAATTCATTAGCGGGTATATCTATGTTAATAATTTCTGTAACATAATTTAAAATATAATCAGGCACCCTTTCGGCAACCTTAATCCCCAGTTCTGCTTCGACTTTTTCGGCAATAGAATTTATATGAAAAATATTTAACGTCGTAAAAACACTTATTCCCGATTGAAATATATCAATAGTATCCTGATATCTTTTAATATTTTTTGAACCCGGAATATTATTGTGAGCTAGCTCGTCTATTAAAACGATATTGGGTTTCCTTGCAATAATCGCTTCTGCGTCTAATTCGTCGAATATTGAATTTTTATATTCTATTTTTTTTCTGGCTATTATCGGAAGTTTGCCGATTGCTTTTTCCGTTTCCTTTCTTCCGTGAGTTTCGATTATGCCTATTGAAACATCTATGCCGTTCTCAAGCAGATAATTGCCGTCTTCAAGCATTGCATAAGTTTTTCCTGTTCCCGGAACCGCGCCTAAATATATTCTGAAAACGTTAGTATCGCTTGAAGAATATTTAATTTTATTTAATATAGAATCTGCGGAAGGTCTGCTGTATTCAATTTTCAAATTTTAAATTTCGTAAGTCTAAATTTAAAAAAATATCAAATTCAAACTTAAACGCCTCCTATATAATATTCACTGTGAGTTTCGTTAACAGATTAATTAAATTAAATTATTCAATAAATTAATTATTTCTAACTTTAATCCATCTTATCAACGAAAGCATTCCCCATAGACATTCTATCACACCAAACGGCCATGTTCCTGCCAAAAAACCGTAAAGCGAAGCAAGCAGGCAAGAAAACCCGAATAATAATGTATATAATGAATTTTTATCTTCAAGAAAATAAAATATCATCATTAAAAATGTTACCGCTGCTCCAAAAATATTCAGAGTTGACATAGAAATTGAATTCATTTTTAATAACTCCCTGTATCAAGTTAATCTTTTTCAAACTAATTTTAATAAGTTATAATGCAACTAAAATGCCATGTCTATAACTTATTAAGTTTATTATATTTTATATTGAATTTTATATTAAAAGTATTCTAAATATGCCTATAAATTAATTAATAAAAATTTATTTATTTCATTTGTATATTTTATAGGCATAAAATAAACTTACAGCGTTATATTGCCGACATCAGATAATGTGAAAATAGGTTATCAGCATATCAATAAGCTTTATTCCTATAAACGGAGCTATTACCCCGCCGAGTCCGTAAATCAACAGATTTCTCGTTAAAATATTCGACGCCTTAGCAGGTCTATATTTGACGCCCCTCAAAGCAAGAGGAATAAGTATTATTATAATAATTGCATTAAATATAACAGCCGACAGTATTGCAGACTCCGGCGAAGACAGACCCATTATGTTAAGAGGCGCAAGCCACGGCATAATTGGCGCAAACATAGCCGGTATTATTGCAAAATACTTTGCCAGGTCGTTTGCAATGGAAAATGTTGTAAGGGAACCTCTTGTTATAAGAAGCTGTTTTCCGGTTTCAACTATTTCAATCAATTTTGTCGGGTTTGAATCTAAATCAATCATATTGCCTGCCTCTTTAGCCGCCATTGTTCCGGTGTTCATAGCAACTCCGACATCTGCCTGCGCTAAAGCAGGAGCATCGTTTGTGCCGTCTCCGGTCATGGCGACTAATTTGCCTAAGGACTGCTCTTTTTTAATGATTGCCATTTTTGTTTCAGGCGTTGCCTCTGAGACAAACTCGTCAACCCCTGCTTCATCCGCTATAGCCCTTGCCGTTAATGGATTATCTCCGGTAATCATAATTGTTTTAATGCCTATTTTTCTCAGGCTGTTTATTCTTTCTTTAATCCCGCCTTTTACAACATCTTTAAGCTGAATAAGTCCGAGCATACGGTTGTTAACCGCGACAGCTAAAGGGGTTCCGCCCTGTTTTGAAATATCGGCGGCGGTTTCTATAAGTCTTCTATCTTCAGTTCCGCCGTTTTGAATAACATAATTTGAAATTGCTTCAACGGCTCCTTTTCTGATATTTTCTTTTTTGTCTAAAATATCAACGCCGCTCATTCTTGTCATAGCTGAAAATGGTATAAATTTTATATTATCCTCGTCTAAATGCCTGCCCCTTAAACCGTATTTTTTTGCAAGCGTCACGACGGAACGTCCTTCCGGCGTTTCGTCGCTGATTGAAGAAAGCTGGGCATAATCTGCCAATTCGTTAATATTAACGTCCACCGCAGGAATAAAATTAACGGCCATTCTGTTTCCAAACGTTATCGTTCCCGTTTTATCAAGCAAAAGCGTGTTTACGTCGCCTGCAGCCTCTACCGCTTTACCTGACATGGCAATAACATTATGTTTAACTAACCTGTCCATTCCCGAAATGCCTATAGCCGAAAGTAGCGCTCCAATAGTAGTAGGAATTAAACATACTAAAAGAGCAACATATATAACCGGCGAAATATAACCGTGAAAATACGCAACCATAGGTTCAATAGTTACAACCACTACTAGAAAAAGAGCTGTAAACATAACAAGAAGAATATTCAGAGCTACTTCATTAGGCGTCTTCTGCCGTGAAGCTCCTTCTACTAAACTTATCATTTTATCAATAAATCCTTCACCGGGATTTGATGTAATTTTTATAGAAATCTTATCGGAAAGGACTTTTGTTCCTCCCGTAACAGCGCTTCTGTCTCCTCCGCTTTCCCTGATTACAGGCGCAGATTCTCCTGTAATAGCGGATTCATCCACGGATGCAATACCTTCTATAACATCGCCGTCTCCAGGTATGATGTCGTCCGTTTCGCACACGACAATATCGCCTTTTCTAAGCATTGACGCCTTAATTTTTTCTTCTTTTCCGTCGGCTTTTAATAAACGCGCTATAACCTCAGTCTTACTCTTTCTGAGGGTTTCAGCCTGCGCTTTACCCCTTCCTTCGGAAATACTTTCGGCAAAATTTGCGAAAATTATCGTAAACCACAGCCATAAAGTGATTTGAACAATAAACAGCATATACTTAAAATCATGCAAAAATAGATTTTTAAAAAGAATTGCCGTTGTAATTACCGAACCTATTTCTACCACGAACATAACAGGATTCTTAATCATTACTTTAGGATTTAATTTCCTGAATGATTCTGCAATCGCTGTTTTTAATATATTTTTGTTAAATGCCGACACGTGATACGCTTTGTTTGACATTTTAATTTCACTCCGTTATTGATTTTATTTAAATTTTAAATTTAGAATTACGAGCCATAAGAGCCATAAATTATTATTAAGTTAAAAATTTTTTAAGATTTAGTCTGCAAGAACCGGAAAAATCTTTTTAAATAATTTCTTATTTTTAACCTTTAAAATTCCTGCAAGCATAAGATTAAGTTTATCCGTATTTAATCCCGGCGTTCCGAAAATTCCGAATTGCCGTCCTGAAATATGTTCCATCACAAGCTTGCGCAGCGTCTCTTCCTTTATTCCGGTTAATTTTGAAATTCTCGGCACCTGGTCAAGAGCGGCGGCTATAGAAATGTACGGTCCAAGCCCGGAACCTGAGCCTGTAACTATATCAACAGGAACATCGCCTTTCTTTACAGTAGGATTTTCTTTTAAAAAATTATCTATAAATTTCTTTTCTATAGCGATATATTTACCGTTTGTAGGCGCATAATTAGAACCGCTTGATTCAGTGCCGTTATACCCGTTTCCGGCATAAGACGGTCTTCCGTTGAATATATAGGGGGAGGTAAATTTTTCTCCTATGAGCATTGAACCTATAGGTTTAGAGTTTTTGTACGCAATACTGCCTCCCGCCTGAAAAGGAAAAAATATTTTTCCTACTCCCCATATTAAAAATGTATATGCGATACTGCATAACAGATACAGCAATACAGTCATTTTAATGATTTTTATCAATTCTTTTGCCATAAAACACCTCTATTTCATTTTTTTATTATTAAATTAAAATTTGCTTAATATTAAACGCTTTTATTTAATTTAAAACTAAAAGAACTATCTGCCGCCGTCAGCGTAAGTAGAACAGATGTCCTTTAACCATTGCAAAATGCTCGGCAATAGGTCCCAATGCAAGCGCAGGAAAGAACGTTAATGCTCCGATTAATATTATCGTTCCCATTACGACCGAATAAAACAAAAAACCGTGTTCAGGAAAAGTTCCGGCAGACTCTGGAATTCTTTTCTTTTTTATTAACGCTCCTGCAATAGCTACCTGACATATAATAGGAATATATCTTCCAAACATTAAGGTAAATCCGAATATTACGTTATAGAACGTTGTATTTCCGTTTAAACCGGCGAAAGCAGACCCGTTATTAGCCACGGTTGACGTAAATGCGTACAGCACTTCGGAAAGTCCATGCGGACCGGGGTTAAATATTCCCGCAAGACCTGCCGGAACAGACATAGCTATACCGAATGGCACGAGTATTATAAAAGCGTGCGCAAACATCGCAAGAGTCGCAAGCGTGACTTCTTTTTTTCCTATCTTTTTGCCGAGAAACTCCGGCGTTCGCCCCACCATAAGTCCGGCAATAAAAACCGCTATTATGACCATAGTCAGCATATTTAATAATCCTACTCCCTTGCCGCCGAATATCAGGTTGAGCATCATTTCAACTATTAGTATCATACCTGAAAGCGGCATAAAACTATCATGAGCGCTGTCGACATTACCTGTGGTAAACGCGGTGGTTGCTCCGGCAAACAACGAAGTCTGCGCAATGCCGAGATGCTCCTGCTTTCCTTCCATATTGCCGCCCGGATTATATTTTGCAGCGGTAACATTAGCGCCCAGATGCGCAAGGAAAGGATTGCCTGCCGCTTCCTGAGAATAAATCACGGCGACACAGACTATTAAAAGTGTTGCCGCTACCCAGAATAACGTCCATGCGTGTTTTTTATCATCTATCATTATTCCGTACATGAAAAAAAGAGCTATCGGGATTACGCCCATCATAAAAATTGTAAGCGCATTAGTAAACGGATTGGGATTTTCGTACGGCTGAGCCGCATTAACGTCATAAAAGCCGCCTCCGTTGGTTCCAAAATTTTCGATGGATACCATAGAAGCTACCGGTCCTACCGACAGCGTCTGTTTTGTTCCCGTCATATTTGTTACCTTTTTCTGCATTGTAAAGGTTTGAGGAACGCCCTGCGAAAGCATGACGACAGCAAATATTATAGACAGCGGAATAAAAATTCTGTATATAGTCTTAATAAAATCTACATAAATATTTCCTACGTATTTTGCTTCATGCCTTACGATACCTCTTATAAAAGCGACAGCGAAAACAAGACCGGTCGCTGCGGATGTAAATTGCAGAAAGACAAGCGCCATCTGTGAAAAATTAGACATTACTTCTTCGCCGCCGTAATTCTGCCAGTTGGTATTTGTTATAAAACTTATTGCCGTATTAAAATCAAGTGCCCACGGAATACCCGCATAATGCATCTGATTAAACGGAAGATAGTTCTGATAATGCAGTATAAAAAATACGATTGCAGCCATAAGAAAATTAAAGACAAGTCCTATCTTTAAGTAAGTCGTCCATGTCATCTCATCTTCTTTATTGACTTTTAAAAACTTAAACGTTAAATTTTCAAACGGATTAATTAATTTATCTAAGAAAGTATGCTCGTATTTAAAAA
>JAJYQS010000090.1 GCA_021794475.1 bacterium
CGGAGGTACGCCGTCCGTTATGGGCATTAATTTTTTTGATGAAATAATTAATAATATTTATAAAACATTTGCAGTTTCTGAACATCCTGAAATTACGGCAGAAGTGAATCCCGAAAGCGCCGACTTTGATAAATTAAAAAGTTTGCGCAGTGTGGGTATAAACCGTTTGTCTATAGGGGCGCAAAGTTTCAACGATAATGTATTAAAAATAGCAGGCAGGCTGCATTCGTCGGCTGATATTTTGCGATGCGTAAACGACTCAAGAAAATGCGGTTTTGATAATATATCGCTTGACTTAATACTTGGACTTCCGGGTCAAACGGCAGAAATTTTGCAAAAAGACATAAACTGCTTAATATCTATCCGGCCGGAACACATATCGGCGTACATTTTAAGCATAGAAAAAGGTTCTGTATTTTACAAAAATTTAAAAAAATTATATATGCGGTCTGAAGATAAAGAAAATTGCGAAAGCAATGAATATGAACACAGTGAATCTGAATACAGAGAAGACAAAGAACGAAAAGAAGATGAAGATGATGAACTGGCAGATTTTTACATAACGGCATCGGAAAAATTCAGCAATAGCGGATACAAACATTATGAAATTTCCAATTTTGCATTAAACGGATTTGAAAGCAAACATAACATAAATTACTGGGAAAGAGGCGAATATATAGGACTGGGACCGTCGGCATCTTCATTTATTAAACAGACGGCAAACCGTGCCGCACATAATAATGCCGATGATAATAGCAGCAGCGTTAATATTGACGACAATATTAACGGCAGCAGCGCAAATATGAATAATAATTATGATTATAAAGATTATAGAGATAGAGATAGCGGAGTGCTTAAAAACAAGTTAGAAATTAGAATAACAAACGAAGCAAATATAATTAAATATATCAATAAAATCTTAAATTTTGAAAAAAAAATACTGCAGTCTGAAAACAAAACAAATAAATTAAGAAAATATAAAATTAAAGAGTTTAAGACTGACGAGGAAATTTTAACAAAAAAAGATATAATTAACGAAAAAATCTTTTTATCATTAAGAATGCATAAAGGAATAGATACCAAAATTATCTATAAGTATGTAGACAGAAAGGTAATAGACGCGCTTATAAAAGCGGGATTTGCAGAAATATACACAACCGGAGATATGCTGCATATGCGGCATTATTTGAGATTGACGTTAAAAGGCATGCTTATATCTTCAGAAATTTTTTCCAAAATCTTGCTCTAAAGCATTTATTGTTTTATTATTATAAATTTTATTATTGAAAATATTGAAAATCGTATATTTTTTTTTAATTAAATTTATGATACAATATCGGAATTAAAATTTGTTAATATTAGCCGTCTGTGTTTGCGTATGAAATTTACTGCAGCTGTTTAACAAATTTTATATATTTATTTAACGCACTTGTTTGATTTTTTATTTTATATTTGTTTTATATAAATATTTAATTAAGATATTTTATTTGTTTTTTGTTTCATATAACTATTTAATTGATATATTTTATTTGGTTTTTTACTTTACATAAATATTTAATTGATATATTTTATTTGTTTTTTTTTGTTTTATATAACTATTTAGTTGATATATTTATTTGCTTTTTTACGGAGAGGTGGCCGAGCGGTTGAAGGCGGCGGTCTTGAAAACCGTTGATGGTTAAACATCCGGGGGTTCGAATCCCTCCCTCTCCGCCATAAAATCTGCGTATAGATGGCAATTCAGCAAGAGGCAGGTTCGTTTTTATAGCTGTATTTATCAATCATATTATTTAAATTTGTGTATAGATAACAATTCAGCAAGAGGGCTGCTGCATTTTGTATTTGTTAGTCTTATATTTATTACGGTATATTTAAATTATTTTTAAAAAAATTTAAAATATTTGCTGCATTGTTGATATAAATGAATAGCGCTATAATAAATATAATAAAACAGATGACGAGTTAAATTTTATTTAAAATATTTGCTGCATTGTTGATATTAATAAAAAAAGTGTTATAATAAGAAGAATGGATGATAGTTCAGACGACAATAGAATCAGATGATAATATAAAGCGGCTTGCATCGGTATGTTATATCGGTGAAGCTGATGTTAAACGGTAATTATATAGCAGGAGGTGTTTATTATGACACAAGCAATCGGTGCAGTTCAACAGCAGAACAATAATTTATTTCAGGCGAATCAGGCAGGCGCGGCCGTGAATAACAAGGCTCAGAATGCTGATACTGCAAATAACGGCGCTAATAATGCAGGCGATACTATTGTTGCAGCAGCGCTTAAAACTGAACAGACGCTAAATAACGGTTTAGTTAACGCATTAAAAGTGTCGTTGGCAGGCATAAATAACAATGCAAATCAAAATGCGGCTAAAGCTGCAAACGGCGCTAATAATAACGATAGGTACAACAATCAAGCCAAGTTTCCAAATGCGGCTGCGGCCACGGGCAATTTTATTAATAAGATTATATAATCAATAATTATTAAGATTATATAAACAGTGTGGTTTAACTAATATTGTCGATACGATTCTCCCGTCTATAAGGATGGGGGAAGGTGCAGAGGCGGACTGTAATTTTAATAATGCTCAATCAAATAATTAATCATTAATCAATAATTTACTAATTATCTTTAGCGCATGAAGGGTATTATTCTTGCGGGAGGAAGCGGCACACGGCTTTATCCTATTACTTTAAGCGTATGCAAACAGCTTCTTCCTGTATACGATAAGCCTATGATTTATTATCCCTTGTCTTCTCTTATGCTTTCCGGCATTAAAGATATACTCGTTATATCCAATCCTGAAGATGTATCCAAATTTAAAACAATATTCAATGACGGAACCTCTATAGGTTTAAATATTTCTTACAAAGAGCAGCCTGAACCGGGAGGTCTTGCCCAGGCTTTTATTATAGGCGAGGAGTTCATAGGAAACGACGATGTCTGTCTCATATTAGGAGATAATATATTTTACGGACACGGATTGCCGGCGCTTTTCGATAAAGCAAAGAAAACTATTCAGAATGAAAAAGGCGGCGCGATATTCACATACTATGTTGAAGACCCGCAAAGGTACGGCGTTATAGAATTAGA
>JAJYQS010000071.1 GCA_021794475.1 bacterium
TAAAACGCCGCTTAAAATTATCGCGGCGTTTATAATTATAGTCTATACGAGCAGTTTCATCTCTCAAGCAACGCATCCGATACCGAAAAGTCCTTTTAGACCGATAGACAACGTCCATTAAATAATAAATTACGCATCCGCAAATACAGAGAGACGGCTCAAGGATAAACTTGACCTTGAAATGACGGTCCGTAAGGCTGCGGTCCCTGAGACGGCGGCGGTGGCGGAGGTCCGTAAGGCTGCGGTCCCTGTGGAGGAGGAGGCGGCGGTCCTTGAGGTGGCGGAGGAGGAGGTCCGTAAGATTGAGGTACCGGAGGTCCATAAAAACCGCCGCGGACGGCACATCCCGATAAACTTAGCGTTATAAAGCCAACCATAAATAAGAAAAGCAATAAGATAAGTTTTTTTCTCATTTTATTTTTCTCCATACAAAAAAATTTATATTAAATTAAAATTCGTTATTTATTAATTAGTTATTCATTAATATGTTATTTGTTAATATTTCAATATATTGTATAAAAAATGCTGCATATAATTATATTATTATTATATCATATTATTTCTCATACTTATCCACATTATACCGTATTGCCAATTAATTATTAATTATCGTCAGATAATATCGTCTATATCTATTTCAATACGCTTTCAGCAATATATTAACGGCCGGAGCGATAGAGGCTTATGTCTGGATAGAAAATAAAAAAAGAAATAAAATAAAGTATTCTTAACTTAGAGTATAAAAAATTGTTGCAATTCCAGAAATTTTACTATAGATTAAATGAATTAAAGTCGTTTAAATCAAGTCTGGAATCATCGAAAAAAAAGTTCTATAATGAAAAACTATACTATATAGGTTGCTAATAAAATTTAAGGAGGAACAAAAAATGGATGTATCGGCAGCTATCGAGTCAAGACGCGCCTACAGGTCTTTGGAAAAAACAGAGATAAATAAAGACCTCATAAAAACGCTAGCTTCATTTGCATCTTTGTCGCCGTCTTGCTTTAATCATCAGCCATGGAAATTCGTATTTGTTTATGAAAATGCTATTCTCGAAGAGCTAAAAACTGCCCTTTCCAAAGGCAATGATTGGGCACGCAGCGCATCTATGATAATAGCCGTTTTATCAAAGCAGAACGATGATTGTGTTTTGGATTATAGAAAATATTATCTTTTCGATACGGGAATTGCGTCAGCTTTCCTTATTCTTAAAGCAACTGAGCTTGGATACGTCGCCCATCCAATAGCCGGCTATAATCCTGAAATAGTTAAAAGTGTTATAAAATCGCCTGACGATATGGAAATAATAACTCTTATAATATTTGGCAAACACAAAATGGAAATAAACCCTGTTTTGAGCGAAAAACAAAGACATGATGAAACTGAGCGGCCAGAGCGTAAATCATTTGACGAATACGCTTGTTTTAACGGATATTGTTTGTAGAAAAAAAGGTGTCAGACAAAAAAAGTAAACAAATATGTCTGATTTATTTAATCTTTATTTAATCTTCCTATCTCATTTGCTTTTGCTGGTTTTTTTTATGACTTTTTATCCCATTCAGTATTAAGGTGATTGATAAAATGAATTTTTTTGAAATAACAAGTAATAGCAATTAATAAAGACGTCAGATAATATCGTCTATATCTATTTCAATATCGTGAGGTTCAAGCATTGCATTAATTAGGGAAATCCTTTGATAATTTTTTAAATCGGCAGGACGAACTTTTATTTCTTTAATCATACATGCATTCAAGAGATGCTGTCTTTTGACCCCGTTTAGCAGATAACTTTCAGGAGTCACCCATTCTTTGCCGTCATATAAAATGATATTAGAATAGGACGTATCGGTTATTAATCCTTTTTTAACTATAAGGATATCAAAATCGCTGCTGCTGCACGGATTATTGTCGCCGCACGATTTAAAGCCGCTGCGCAAACTTTCGCCGTCGCACTGATTTTTATTTTTGAAAATTGCAGACTCTTTAAATAAATTATTAATAGAATCTCTATTTTCAAATTTCAGGCTGTAATCTATATCTGCTTCTACAAGCTTTAATCTTTTAATATTTTTTTTTATATACGGTAAAATTTCAATACTTTCTATTTTATCTGAATAAACTATCCTGCATTTAAATATTCCTTTCTTAAACTCTGCAGCGGGGGACGGAAGAAATTTTCCGATGTCGATAAATTCGCTTTTCAGCGGAGTTTTTTTAAAAAAATGAATAATAGTGTCGTTCAGTCTTTTGTTATGGTAATTTATTAACTTGTAGTTTCCGTTTTCTAATTTAACTGTTTCTATAAACCGGCACATATATTTTCCGTATCATCTCGTTATATTCTTTTATAGCGGTGCTGTAAACAGTTATGCCTCCGCCGCTTCTATAGTATAATTTGTTGTTTATATTTTCAATAAATCTTATCATAACGGAACTTTTAAGGCAATTTTTTATTCCGTCATAATAGCCGAAAACTCCGGTATAATATCCTCTAGGTTCTAATTCTGCCTTTTTGATAATTTCTAAAGTCTGGTCTTTAGGCGCACCAGACACTGAACCTGCAGGCAATAAGCTTAGAAAGATATCTCCGAATTTATTGATATAATTGGTTTTTAATTTACCCTCAATTTCAGAAACCGTCTGAAATAATGGACCTAAGTCTGTGTTAATTTTTTCAATATAGCGGAATTTATTCACTTTGACATCCGAACTGATTATATTAAGGTCGTTTCTTAATAAATCCACAACGGTAATATGTTCGGCTAATTCTTTATCGTCATCCATTAGAATCTTTTCGGCATTTTTTAATCCTGCATTAATTGTGCCTTTGACCGGATATGTAAAAATTCTGTTATTCTCATCTATATTAATAAATGACTCCGGTGAAAAAACTACGAACTCATAATCGTCTTTTTTAAAATAAAGCTTATATTTTGCGCAGCTCAGATAAAAAATTTCTTCTAAAGAGAAATTATAAATTTCTATAGGCGTTTTAAAAGTCAGATTTAACAGATATGAATTACCGTTTTTTTGATTATCCGCCACGAATTGAAAACTTTTATTATATGTTTCAAAATTTATGGGAAATTTTTTCATATATTTATCTTTCCAGACTTTTTTATGTACTGCATGTTTATTATTATATGGATTGTACGGCGCACGGCTATAGAGGCTGCAGCTGTCTGCATTAATATTTGTAATTATTTTATGAGCATTGCGAACCGGCAACTCAAATATTAAAGGAGATTTTAATTCAAAATCAATAATAAATACGAAGCTGACCCTTTTTTCGCCATATCTATTCATTAAATTAAAGAAATTTAATGTCTCTGATGAAATTTTGCAAGAATTCATTTAGAAAAAATAATTTCAAATAGGCAAGTTTACGATACAATGTTACGATATAAGTTTACAATGCAAGTTTGAATACAAGTGTACGGTATAAGATTACAATATAAGTTTACGATATAAGATTTTATTATAGGATATTATATCATAAAGAGAAAAATATTTTATAGAAATAAAACAATAAGGACATATTATATTATTAATCATTAATAAACTATGCGTCAAAGTTCGATGATTGTACTAAATATTTTATTGCATATATTATTATAATAAGCTATATTACTTTAATTACTTTTATTTACTTTTATTTACTTTAATTTATTTATATAAACGATAAATTTAGTTTTATAAAAACAATGTAATATAAAATATTTCTATAATACTAATATTAGAGTTAAAAAATTCGGCAATAATAGCTTTAATCTAATTTAAAACAGTCTAATTTAAAACAATCTAACTGAAAAGCAAATAAAAAAGGAGGAGCGCCTTATGTTCCAGACATTCAAATCGAAGCTTTATCTAGGCTCTGCATTGGTTATAATTTTGGTATTATTAGGCGGTCTAGGTTTAACTTCTTATCTGGGCTTCATTTCAAAAACCTATCAGAATATGAGTCTGATTAATAAGACTTCTTCAAAAATTAAAACCCTGCGCGCTAATTTATTAACCATTCTGTATTTATCAAGAATAAAAAATTTGAAAATAGCCGCAGTTAAAAGCAAAAAACAAAAGGCGTCAATATTAAAAAAATACAATGCTCAAATTTTAAATCTCGCAAATCGGTCAAAACCTATTTTTAATGAAATCGGTTTTGTTTTGACGGGCTATACCGAAGGGTTTGCAAAGGTGCCTGCTCAAACTATTTTCGGCATCAATAAAAATAATTTAACAAATTTCTCAAGCGTATCGACCAAAAAAACACTTTCAAGCCTTAAATCAAAATATTTAATTTTTAAACCCATAACCCAGAGGGTTTTAACATATCCCCTTTTACTGGGCGGCGTTATGAGCCCTGAATATTTTGCATCGCATCTTAAGCCGCTCATTGCAAACTTCGGTATGCTAAACAATTCATTAACTCGAGCTATAGATAACAGAATAAAATTTATAAACGAAGTTTCAGATGCAGCTCTGGCTATTGTCATAATTATTGCTATTTTGGTAGTTTTATATATTAATAAATATTTGATAGGTTATTTAGATATTACATCAAAAAAATTAAAGGTTCTAGCCTCCGGCGATTTGACCTCAAAACTTAATCTTAAGGTTTCGCCGAAATCGGAAATCGGTATCCTTATTAATCATGTAAATCATCTTGTAGATTCTTTAATATCCAATATCCGGTCTATCACCGATGCAACAAGCTCTTTAAGTTCGCAGTCAGAAGAATTGTCCGCTTCTTCCAGAGAATTTGAGCATACCATAGAGGAAATGCGCTCTAAAGCCGAAAGCATTATCGAATCAATTAAACAGATGTCTATAGCTATTAACGATGTCGCAAAAAACTCCAGCTCTTCAAAAAAAGAAGCCGATGAAACGGAAAAAGCCGTTCAGTCCGGCACGTTAGCCGTTCAGGATGTCAATAATGAAATGAAGCATATAGTAGATACCGTTGACGATACTTCAAAGACAATTCAGGAATTGGGCTCGTCATCAGAAAAAATAGGCGATATTATTTCCGTTATTAACGATATCGCCGACCAGACTAATCTTCTGGCGTTGAACGCTGCAATCGAGGCTGCAAGAGCCGGAGAGCAGGGGAGAGGTTTTGCCGTGGTAGCAGACGAGGTAAGAAAATTAGCCGAAAGAACAACAAAAGCTACAAAAGAAATAGAATCTATAGTGATAAATATTCAAAATCAGACGCATAAAGCCGTTGAATCTATGGAAAAAGGGAAAGTCGGCGTCAATAACGGCAGTCTTAAGGTTTCTAAGGCTTCTGAATCTATTCAAAGCATAAATGTTTTAACTAATAAACTGAAAGAAATGATAACGGGCATAGCAACGGCATCGGAGGAACAGTCTATGGTTTCTGAAGAAATATCTAAATCTTCCGAAGCTATTCTTGTAGCTCAGGATAACGCCACAAGCGGTTCAAAACAGGTTTCGGCTTCAAGCGAAGAGCTTGCAAATCTTGCCGTGAACCTGTCAAAATTAGTTGCGGTTTTTAAGGTTTAAATACGATAAAAATATTATTCAGCTATTATTAATTTAATTTTATAAAAAAATTGCTCCTATGATATTGTATGATATAATAATAATATGCGTATAATAAAATAATTTCTATAAAAAATAATCGGAGAGCAATCATGGCTAAAATTAATAATATTGTAAAAGAGGTGTTAGATAAAACTGAAATGCTGGTAATTGGGACATGCGGCGCAGACGGCGTGCATTTATCGGCGACATGGGGAGAGTATGTAAAAAATATCGGTCTAATCGACGATGAAATAATTTTAATACCTTCCGGCGGATTAAGCAAAACAGAGGAAAATTTAAAACTTAAAAATAATATAGAAGTTCTGATAGGTTCCAAGCAGGTTCAAAATGCTCACGGCGCAGGTCAGGGCATAAGTATTTTCGGAAAAGGCGAATTTGTGTATTCCGGAGAAATTTTCGACAGGGTTAAAGCAAAATATTCGTGGATAAGGGCAGTTTTAATGATAAAAATTGAATCGTTCAGCACGCAGCTGTAATATAATATAATAATATTTATATTGCAACACTACTTATAGTTTATGTTTACAGCTATTAATAGCGAGAGGCGGTAATTTAACAATGCGGTAATTTATATTACAGATAATTTGCGTATATAGTTGTGTATACGCAATTCCATGCTGAGCGGAATGTATTTAATCGGGAGCGTTCAATCGCTGCCGTTATTCTTTTGTAATTTCTATTTTTTATTCTAATTTATTTCTGTTTCTGTTTCGATTGCTGCTGCTGTTTCTATTACACTTGTTTTTTCCTTTCATTCAATTTTCTTTTTTTATACCGTTTAAGTCGGCACCCAAGACAACATATGTAACATACCACGATTATTAAAGCTGCCTGCATAATTATGTATTATCTGTTATGCTTTTTCTTATTTTACTGCTATTTTTTTCTTCTTGCAAGTTTATAAAAGTATTGCGTTATTTATCCTGCAAATAAACAGAACCGCGATAAAACTAAAGTGTCTACGCTAATTAATATTATTATTAAATATATTAGTTAGAGTATTATTTATATTTTTAACAACATTTAAAATTATAAAAAAAATAATAAAAAATACTTGACAAATAATTTTAAATATATTATTAATTAATACATTAATAATTACTTTATTAGAATATTGTAAGATATCAACATGCACTCGCAAATTTACTGATGTTTTTAAATTTTTTTATGCAGAAAAATATAAAAAATCTGATGAATAGAGCCATAAGCAAAGCAGGGTAAATATAAAATAAAGTCGCTAAATTAAAAAAATTTTAAAAAGGAGGTTGGCAGATGTAATTATTTAAATTTAATATAACAATAAGCAGTTTTTTCAACTTATAGGTAAGCCAATAATAATTAATTAAGAAATTAAACAAGGAGAATAAAGTTATGTACAATTTTTTATCTCAGGATTGGATTAAAGATTATCAAAACAAATGGAATGCTAATGAAACTTTAAAAAATGGCCTTAAAAAATTCAGCGCTTCTATGAAATATTTTGTTGAAGGCAATGAAGATATAAGTGCTCAGGTGATAGTAGCCGACGGGGTTGCAATTGATTCCGGAATAGCTAATAAAAATGAATATGATTTTGAAATGTGGACTACTATAGACAACTGGATTAATATTGCAAAAAATGAATTATCTCCAAAAGTTGCGCTTCTGACTAAAAAATTGAAATTTAAAGGCTCGATGATTGTTGCCATGAAGCATATCAGTCATTTCGAAACATCATTGAGATTATTCGGAGAAGTGCCTACTAATTGGGAACTTTGATAAGTTTTTAGATTTTTTTTTTGTATATAGCCTCCCTATATTTATGTTTTATATTAACGTATACTTATATTTATTATAAGGGAGGCACTTTATTTGAATATTTGAACGCTGTTACCTCAGACACTACGAATTATTGAATTATTAAAGCACAGGATTACTAAAGGGCATATAAAATTAAAGATTAAAAAGTTCGCCATTGCGCAAACGGCTTGACGGCTGCAGATAACATCGATGTTTTAATATAAACTAAACTATAAATAATTCATGAAAATTCGGTAAATTATATTTGCCTGTAATATTTTAAAATATATATGATATTGTTAGACACCGTAGAACATTTGAAATTGTTAAAAATAAAAAATTTTATTATCGTAAAAAATTTTCTTTACAGCAAGTTGTCAGTTTCTGAAATTTTTAAAGACCCTGATTTGTTGTTTATAGTAATAAAAGAAGAATCTAGCGTAATAGATTCTCTAATAAATCCTAACGCAGAGTATTTTGTATGCGGACGCAATATTGTTTTAAATAAGAAAAAATTTCCTGTTCTATTGCAGGTTATCAGATTAAACAACGATGATAATCTAATTTATCTGTCGCATACTTTCGCAGGTAAAAATTCAGACATAACGCTTATTAAAAATTTTAATAACAGAAAGTCAGGCGCTATAATAATGATAGACGATAATTTTAAATCACTTTTGATAAAATTTGAAATTAACAGCAGCCAAAAAATCAGCGATTATTTAAAAATATTGTCAGATTCTAAATTATTTGAAAACGCGAGCGGCTTAGGAACCGGATTGGAATACGATGAATTAAAGCCTGCGGTAGATGTAATTTTCAGTGATAAGGGAAAAATATTTCATTCTTTGCTTAATAATGACAATTGTCAGGAAGAAATATAAATTATAGAAAAATAAAGATTGATGATTGAGAACCGATTGCAGCTGTACAGTTAGTATATTATAGAGATAAAATAGCCATAAATCCGCTTTCATATCTTCAATTTATGTTATTTTTGTATTTATTTATGACGTTTTTTCTTCTTCAGACAAATATTCCGATATTTCATCGTATGAAGTAATGCCGGCTTCTAATTTTTCAATAGCAGAATCCCTTAAAAAAAGCATGCCGTTTTCACGGGCATATTCAGTTATTTTAGATTCATCGGCATTTTGGTATATTAATTTACTTATATTTTCATCGACTTCAAGCATTTCGTAAATTGCGGCTCTGCCTTTAAATCCGGTATGCATACATTCAGGACATCCTTTTTTCTTGTATACTTTAATATTTTTATCTTTAACAGGATAAGAAGAATCAATTTCTTTGCATACAGGACACAGCTTTCTCACTAATCTTTGGGCTATCACAAGATTCAGACTTGAAGCTATAAGATACGGGTCTATACCCATGTTTATCAGCCTTGAAATAGTTAATATTGCGTTGTTCGTATGAATTGTGGAAAGCACCATGTGACCGGTTAACGCCGCTTTTATAGAAATTTCAGCCGTTTCTTTATCTCTTATTTCGCCAACCATAATAATATCAGGGTCCTGCCTTAATAATGCGCGAAGAACCTCCGCGAAGGTAAAATTTATTTTCTCCCTTACATTAACCTGCGTTATCCTGTCCATATTATATTCAATAGGGTCTTCGACCGTCGTTATATTTAAAGATTTTCTGTCAAGGTCGTTCAGAGCGCTGTATAGAGTAGTAGTCTTGCCGGAACCTGTAGGTCCGGTGACCAATGTTATGCCATAAGGTTTATGTATTGCATTTTTAAGCATTTTTATATTATTTTCTGAAAATCCTAATTTTGAGATATTAAGTTCAATTGCCCCTTTGTCTAATATTCTCAGTACGGTTTTTTCGCCGTAAAGCGACGGCAGAGTAGAAACCCTTAAATCAATATAATTGCCCTTATAATTTACTTTTATATGACCGTCCTGAGGCAGCCTCTGCTCGGATATATCAAGATTTGCCATTATTTTTATTCTCGATATTATAGCGTTTTTAAGGTCCGACGAAGTTGATGACGCTTCTATAAGTTTGCCGTCGAGTCTGTATCTTACCAGCAATTCTTTTTCATAGCATTCTATATGGATATCGGAAGCGTTTATTTTTATAGCGTCAGATATAGTCCTGTTTACAAACTGTATTATTTTATTGCTGTCGGGAATTGTGATATCTATTAATTCTGTTTTAGCTTCAGATTGATTTTCATTTTTATTGCAGCCGTCGCCGTTTAAAATAGTTCCCGCATTATAATATTTGCCTATCAGCTGATTAATTTCGGATTTAGAGATAATTTTCTGTTCGATGGGGCATCCCACATAAAATTTTAAATCATCTTCGGCTGCCGCATCTAAAAGATTTGCGGCAAAAACATATAGTTTATTATTTTCCTTTTTATATGGAACAATGTCATAATTAAGCGCGATAGAGACGGGAATAAGCCGTATCAAATCTTGGTCTATAGTTTTCGGAATATTTTTATCAGAGTCTATTTCTTGAAATTCGGAAGACAGAAAATCAATGAATCCGTCATTTTTTTCAAATTGTAATTTAGAAGACGAACCTACTAATGAATCTTGTTTTTCTTGCTGTTCGTTTAATATATCATCTAATTGAGATTGCGTGATTATTTCGCTTCTCACTAAAATATCGCCTAATTTAAGATATTTATTTTCTAAATCGTTTAATTTTTTTTGTGTGCTTAAAGCGTTATTTATTGTAAGTTCGTCGGTAATGCCTTTTTTTATTAATAACTCGCCTAATTTAGCCTTCATATATTTAAATTTATTATATTAATTATTATTATCAGTTTATTATATTTTTGTATTTATTTATTTTTTTCGTATATAAAATTTATATATGCCGTTATCTTCGACGGATTCAACTAATTCGTTGCCTGTCCTTTTGCACCATGCCGGCACATCGTTTGTAGAACCGGGGTCTGTTATTATAAATTCTAAAATTTTCCCGCTGTTCAAACTTTCAAATTCTTTCCTCAATCTAAGAATGGGTTCCGGACAGAATAAACCTGACGCGTCGAAAGTTTTGTCAGCTTTTACGACTGTTTTGTCCGCACTTGCCGCCATTGCACATAGCCCTCCGCTAAAATTAATTATATAAATTTTTAACTATAATAATATTTTTTTGTTAATTTTGCAATACATTTTGTCATATGCGGCTTTTTAATTTTTTCAATGGTTTTGCGATTTATTAGTAATAGTATCTTAATGCAGCAGTATTTTAAATGCAGAAATACAGCCGGTATTTTTTAAATATAATTATTTGTAATGCAGCAGCTTAAACAATATTTTAATGCAATATTTATTTAGAATAAGTATAATAAATAGAATAAGCATCATATTTATTTTATTATTTTATCGAACTATATTTTACCGGCATCTAACAGACATTAAACAGAAATTCAACCGATATTTATTTAACTGATATTGACGTATATTATTAAGCTGCAATGAAATTGTTTTCATTATTTAAAAAAAGAAGATATCTGCTAATATTTTTTTTTCTGTTGCTTATAATTTTTTCTTTAAGCTCTATACTATTTTTTACCTCTACTTATTTTGATAATATTGCAAAAAATTATGCGCAGAATTACCTGACAAAAATACTGCACAAAAAGACGACTATAAAAGAATTAAAAATTTCCTTATTTTCCCCTCAGGTTAAAATAACCGATTTAAAATTGAAAGGTGTTACGTCAATAAAAAAGATAAATATATATTTTGGGCGGTTTGATTTTTTCGGCAGAAAAATTATAATCAATAAAATTTATGTAGACGAACCGGCAGTAAAAATAATTTTAAAGAAAAATAAAATACTTAATTATATAGGTTTTAGAAAAGTTTTAAAGTCTTTTTCCAAAAAATCGTCTTTTTCGCTCTTATCCGTATCGGTTAAACATATAGCAGTGCGAGGCGGCGGTTTAAGATTTAAAGATATCGGTAAAAAACTTAATTTGACCGTAAAAAAATTTAAGTTTGATTTTTTTATTAAAAAAAGCGGCAACGCTTTTTTAAAAGGCGTTTACGGATATGGTAAATTTTTAAGTTACGATGCGCCGTATATACATTTAAAAACCGCGGTCTACAATCAGATTTTTTCGTCGTCTTCAGCATATATTCATATATTTAACCGTTTTGTTAAAATAAAAAATCTGTCTTTTTCTGCAAAATATTTTAAAACGGTTTCAAACGGAATAATTTATTTTAAAAAATATCCGGATTCAGGAGCATATCCCGATAAAAAGAATAAAAAGCGGAGAAAAAAACAAAGCGTCAAAAACAGCATCGGAAATAAAGAAAATTCATTTATACGTTCTGTTGATTTTATTAAAGGGTTTTACATTACCTCCGACTTGAGCATTCCAAGTCTTTCCAGACTTCCTGAAAATATAAAACCGTTTCCGATTAACGGCGGATTAAATTTAAAAATCCGCGCTTCCGGAAATTTACTTAGAAATTTAAAAGTAAAAAGTAAAATTCGGCTTACTGATTTTGTTTTTTCCGGGGCGGCTATTAAGAAAGGTGTCATACTTGCAAATTATTCTCTTGATTTAGCAAAATCTTTTAAACATGCTAAACATATTAAACATATTAAAACCATCGAATACCGTAAAGATTCCAAGTCTAAAGGCGGCAAAACCGGTAAGTTTAGTGAACGCAGCAAGTCTAATAGACCTGATGCGTCTAATATTTCTAATGAACGCCTTGAAAAAGAAAATATTTTTCATCTTAGAGGTATTGTAAAATTTCCTGAAATTAAATTAGCAATGTTTAATGGCACATTTGATTCAAAAGGGCAGATAAATTTAGCCGATATGCAGGGTAAATTCAATTCTAACTTAAGTAAACTGTCCATAGGAAATATTATAGATTTTTATGATGCCGAAAAGATTCCTCAATTTACAGGAAACGTATATGGAAAGGTTAAAACGTTTATAAGAATCGGAAAAAATTTCTACGTTGCCAATTTGGAAAGCCTTATTGTAAAAAAACCGGTCGAGTTGTTTAAATACAGGTCAAAAGGCGTAAGAAAAATTATTTACGTAAATTATTTGAATAATATCAATGTAATCGGAAATACTTTAATTAATAATAATTCGGTTGTGCTTAATAATGTCAGAGCAGATTCAAGATATATAAAAGCGGATTCCTCCGGCGTTATATCCTACCAATCTAAATTGGGAAGCGTATCGATATTAATAAACGGTAAATATAAATCGATGCCGGAAGTAAGTTTATTAAAAAAATATAAAGGCAGATATTTCAGTCCGGCTTCTTCAGGCGCGGTAAAAGTTAATATGAAAGGAAATTTCAAGTCAATATCATATTTTCTGAAAGGAAACATAAAATCGCTGTCTATCAATAAATATTTTCAAGACTACGGCGGAAAATTCAATATAAATATTTTACCGCACGGAGACGTTTATTTTAAAAAAATTTTGCTGAAAGAAAATTATATCGGAAATAACGGCAGCAGAGGATATAACGGTAAAAGCGCCAATACCGGCACGGTCAGTTTTTCAGGCAAAATATTTAATGTCAACAAGAAAAGTCTTATTAAAGGCGATTTTAACGCTTTACATATACATTTCAGAACAGATAATATCGCAGGCATTTTTAATGCGAAAGGTACAATAGGCGGAGCTTTTTCTAATCCGAATATTTATATTGCGTTATTTTCCAGAAAAATAAATATTTACAGACAATATTTATATAATTTAAATTCAAGTTTAATAATAAATAAAAGAAATTTAAAAATTAAAAAATTATCTGTTATATATAAAAATTTTACGCCGGGAAACAGTTCTAATGAATTTGCCAAATCTTCCGCATCTACAGCCGCACTTTCTGCCGACAATAAGGTTTACTCTCCGTCGGTTATCCGCTGCTCGGGAACTATTAACTTTAAGGCGTCAAAAACCAGAAATTATAATTATAACGCAAATATTTACGCAGACAATATAAAACTTTCAAGTCTGAATTTTATTGAGAACATGGATAATAATCCAAATAAAAATAAAAATAAGAACAAAAACAATGCGGCAAACAGTATTAATACCGCCGGCGGCAATAATATTAACGGCAATCACATTAACATTAAAGGGCTGCTGAATTTTAATCTCCATATAGGCGGCTTTTTTAAATTTCCTGCCATTAGCGGCAGCATGTCGGCAAACGATATATATTTAAATAATTATTATTTAAATACCATAAGCGCAAAATTTTTATCCGCAAAAAATAAAAAAATAAAAATAAGCGTCAGCGCTATGAACGGGAAAATAAGCACTAACGCCTCCGTTATGCTAAAAAAAGGGTATCCGTTCAGGTTTTTGTCTAAAATAAAAGAT
>JAJYQS010000019.1 GCA_021794475.1 bacterium
ACTGGAGAAGCGAAGAATTTTCGATGGGAAGCATATTAGAAAAATCTTTTAAAGACATTATTTATAGCGAAAGATATAAAAAAGTAATGGAAAAAGTATTGCAATTAAACGTGCATAAAGAATGTTACAGCGGCTGCAAGGAGGATGCGATAAACGAATTCTTGTGGATGCTTAAACATCCGCCGGAACACGTGAATTTTGTTTAGATAGCTCCTCAGTCAGATAATTTATTTGTCATGGTAGAGTTTTAATAAGCGAATCGATAAGTAAGAATGATATATTAAGGATATTTTAAGGAATGGATAAGGGATTAAAAAAAATATTATTATTAGGCGACACCGGCAAAGTTGGAAATGCGATAAGGAGTGTTATGTCTAAAGATTTTATAATAATAGGGAAGAATAGCAGTAATTTTGATCCTTATAATTTTAAATTCATCGAAAATGTAGTTCAAGAGGAGAAACCCGAAATAGTTATAAATACAATAGCAATGATGGGAATTGACCCATGCGAACTCGATCCTGCAAAGGCATTTCTTTTGAATGCAATGTTACCAAAAGCACTTGCCGAATTGTCGGCTAAATATAATTTTGTACTCGTTCACTTTAGTACCGACGCGGTTTTTAATGATTCAAAACACGATTTTTATACTGAAGCGGATACCCCATCCCCTTTAAATATCTATGGGGCAACAAAATACTCTGGAGATTGCCTTATTCAGGCATTAGCTGCAAGATATTACATATTTAGAATATCCGTTTTGTTTGGGTATACCGAAAAACGAAATCAATTTGTCGAAAAGATGCTCCAGAAAGTAGATGAAGGGGCAAAATTATTAAGAATATCCAAAGATATAATATCTTCACCTTCATATAGTATTGATATTGCTTCAAAATTGAAATTTTTTCTAAAAAATAATGAAAAATACGGTTTATACCATATTGCTAATGAGGGGAAGGCGTCTTTATTTGATATTATGAAGTATATCGCAGAGTATCTTCGCAAGGATATCGTTGTTGAAGAGGCCTCATATCTCGATTTCCCTTTTTCAGGAATTAAAAATACCTTTACCCCGTTAAAATCTATGAAAACCTCTCCATTAAGGCCATGGAAAGAAGCTATTGAAGATTATTGCAAATATTTATTCAAGGTGATATAAAGTATGTGCAACGATTCAATCAAAATTAATAATAATTGGTGAATGGAACAAGATAAAGCGGGTAGGAAGGTTAACTTTTATGGAAAAAAAAATAAATGACAAATTTAAGATGGATTCCAATAAGATGTTATGGCATCTTGACAATATTGTCAAATGGCAGAAAAGTGAAGACGTGGCCCCAATTGCAATAGAAATGAGTCTAAGTAAGGGTTGCAACCAACGCTGTATATTTTGTTTCGGCAAATTCCAAGGAAACAAATACAAAAAGGGATATGAAATTATGTTTTCAGGGGAACCTTTATTTAATTTCCTTAGAGATGCCGCATTTATTGGGGTTAAATCTATATGTCTCATAGGCGAAGGGGAGTCTTTATTGAATCCAGATATTTATGATGCCGTTGCAATAGGAAGGGATAATGGTATTGATATGGCGCTTGGCACTAATGGGGAGCTTTTAAAAAATAACCGCGCATTAGAACTTTTAAGAAACCTTACATATATTAGATTTAGTGTGAGCGCAGGAACGAACGAAGGATATAAGGCTATTCATAAAGTCGAAGACGGTATTTTTGAAAAAGTTATTAAAAAGATATCTTTTTGTGTTAATCTCAAAAGAAAGTATAGTTTAAATACTACAATAGGACTTCAAATGGTTTTGATGCCTGACACTATAAGCGAGCTTCTGCCGTTGGTAAAGTTGGGTAAAGAACTGGGAGTTGATTATTTAGTTGTAAAGCATTGCAGCGATTCTGCCGAAAGAAAACTTAAAATTAATAATCACAAATATCTTGAGTATGGCGATATTTTTCGGGAGGCTGAATCTTTTAGCGATAGTAATTATAATGTTGTTATTAAATGGTCTAAACTTACCAATGAAGGTAAAAAGAAGTTCAATATGTGTCTCGGGGTTCCGTTTTTCATGATGAGAGTGAGCGGCGACGGCAAACTTTTCCCATGCGCTCAATTTTTCAATTACAGAGAAGATGAATTCATTATTGCTGACTTAAAAAAAGAAAGATTCAAAGATGTAATGTTTGGTAAAAGATATAAAGAGGTAGCGGCTCGCATTAAAGCTTTAGATGTCCATAACGAATGCATGACTAACTGCAAAGAGAACTCTATAAACGAGTTTTTATGGGAACTTCAATATAATAAACCTGAACATATTAATTTTGTTTAAGGTAATTTAATTTTAAATAAATCCGAACGTTACTAAAAATATGGATAGGAACTTCAATATGCTAATTAAAAAAGACGAGAGCATAAAATCCTTAAAAACAATTTTTGAAGAGAAATATCCTAAAGTTTCAATATTAATACCAACTTACAATCGTGCCCATGAAATAGAAAGAGCAATAGATTCTGCGTTGACGCAGGACTATCCGAATATAGAGGTTATAATTTCCGATGATGCCTCAAACGATAGCACCAGCGATGTTATTAGCAAATATTCCAGCGATGAAAGATTAAAATACCACAGAAATTCAAAAAATTTAAAAGCGCCTTTAAACGTAAAGAAACTGGTTTACGAATATACTGATTCCGAATGGTTCCTTTTAATGTCTGACGACGATTATTTATTGGATTCCAATCATATCTCAAAAGCGATAAATTTGGCAAAAGAGGATGACGAAATAGTTCTCATTCATGCTAATTGCAGGGAATATTTTGAGTATGGTAATTATTTCCATGATACTGAATTCAACCTTCCCAGGATCCAAGACGGTAAATGGTATTTCTTAAATTTACCCGATAAATTTAATATTTTTCCGGTAACCGTATTATGGAAGACAGAGGTTGTTAAAC
>JAJYQS010000073.1 GCA_021794475.1 bacterium
TTGTTATTATGCGGACAGACGGGATTCCTACATATAATTTCGCCGTTGTTATAGACGACGCCCTTATGGGCATTACACACATTATAAGAGGAGACGACCATTTAAGCAACACCCCTAAGCAGGTATTGCTTTACGAAGCTCTTGGATTTGAGCCTCCTGCATTTGCCCATGTTTCAATGATTCTAGGAAATGACGGCAAAAGACTGTCTAAAAGACACGGAGCGACGGCAGTTACGCAATATAAAAATGACGGCTTTTTACCCGAAGCTCTTATAAATTATCTCGTAAGATTAGGCTGGTCTCACGGCAACGATGAAATATTGTCCCTTGACGAGATGATACAATATTTTGATTTAAAACATATAAGCAAATCCGCAGGCGTATTTAATAAAGAAAAATTATTATGGCTTAATGCCCATTATATAAAACAAAAAACGGCTGAGGAATTAGTAAGTCTGATAAATGATATCAATATAAATAACATAAATAATGAAAATAATAACAATAACGGTGAAAAAGATAAAATAATCCAATACGGCGAAAATGTTGCGGTTTTAATAGACGCTTTAAAGCCAAGAACAAAAACATTGGTTGAAATAAAAGAAAAAATGGGTTTTTATTTAAATGAAGGCAATATTTCTTATGATAAGAACCTGCTCAGTGAAATAGACAAATTTAAACTAAATGAGTCAGATAATAATGAATATGATGCTCATTCGGAACATAAAGAATCTGCTGCGGATGAAGTTATATATTTTTTAAATCAATTAATGGATTTTGTCAAAAATTTGCAGTTAAACAGTCTAAACTTAAATGGCGCAGGCTGCCTTAATTTTATAAAAGAATCTTTCGACGATTTTTTTTCTAAAAACAAATGGACGTTAAAACATAAAGCTATGTTAATAAGAATAGCGCTTACAGGAGAAAAAATAAGCCCCGGCATCTATGAAGTTATTTTTGCGCTGGGCGAAGCAAGAACTCTGAGCAGGATAAATGATTTTATAGAGTTTGTAAGGGAAAACAATGACAGAGATTGCAGTAAAGCAATAACATGAGCAATAATGAACAATTACCCGCTCTTATGGGCGGAGTTTTCCTGTAATATTTATAATAAATAAAAAATAAGAAGCGATGATAAAAGCATTATGAAATTAATTTGCGGTATTGATGAGGTCGGCAGAGGATGTTTAGCCGGTCCTGTAATATCAGCCGCAATAATTATCGATAAAAAATTAATTCCATCCGGTATTAAAGACTCCAAATTATTAACCTCCGACAAAAGAGAATATTTTTTTGATTATTTAATGAAAAATGCGATTTCCGTATCAATCGGTACGGCGTCCAATGTTGAAATTGATGAAATTAATATATTAAATGCCGCATTGCTTTCTATGGAAAGAGCGTTTAATAATCTAACCGTAAAACCTGATGTAGTCATTATAGACGGTCCTTATATTCCTAAAGGGCTGAAAAATATGAATGCAATGGACACTGCTTCATCCCGCAATACTTCATTTAAAGCGTTGTCAGTTATAAAGGCAGATATCAAAGTAAAATTAGTATCCTGCGCTTCTATTGCAGCAAAGGTTGTAAGGGATAGAATTATGATAGAATATTACGATAAAAAATATCACGGATACGGTTTTAAAAATCATAAAGGATATGCAACAAAGGAACATAAAGAAAATATTATAAAATTAGGATTAACCGATATACATAGAAAAACATTTAAATTTGACAGATAAAAATTAACATACATAGAAAAACATTTAAATTTGACAGGCAATAAATCCGTCTGTTTTCAATTCATCATCATATTATCAGGTTATCAGATTTTAAGAAATATTATCGTAAATATGTTCTGATTATTATTATATTTTTGGAATAGTTATCACAAATATGTTTTAATTAATTTATCTATGAATTATAATATTAAAAAAGATTAACGGTAAATTAACGAAATAATATTTATGAAATAAAATGAAGGCGAAATCATTAAACAGGAAAAAAGGAGAAACCGGAGAAAAATTAGCTAAAGAATTTTTAGAGAAATTAGGATATAAAATTATAGCAGCTAATTTTAGAAAAAAATGCGGGGAAATTGATATAATAGCTGATAAAAGTCAAAACAACATTTATTTTATCGAGGTTAAATCAAGATTTCAGAATAATTTTGGAATGCCTTTAGAAGCCGTTAACGGTAAAAAGATGGATAAGATAGCAAAAGTGTCGGAACTATTTTTGCTGGAATATCCGGAAACGCCGAAATCAATAAACTATGCAATAATATCAATAGAATATCTATCTAACAGTTCGATTAAACTTATATTTTTTGAAAATGGATTTGATTAAATTATCTTTAGCGCAAATTGCTCCAGTGCCGGGATTATTAGCTTATAATCTTGAGAAGCATCTGGAATATATAGACAGAGCAAAACAGGCAGGCAGCGAGCTTGTAATATTTCCGGAACTGTCCCTGACGGGCTATTTTTTGAAAGATGCCGTTTATGATTCCGCTATAGACTTCAACGATATTATAGTAAATAATATTGCTGCAGACAAAGTTCAAACTCGAAATATCGGAAACGGCGGCTGCAGAAATACAATAAATAATAAAAATGAAATAAAAAATAAGAATGATGAGATAAAAAATAATAGCTATATTTTAGACGAGCTTTTAGATAAAAGCAGCGAAATTGCAGTAATTGCAGGATTTGTTGAATCCGATGAAGACTTTAACTTTTATAACAGCACATGTTGTTTATCTGGAGGCAATATACTGCATGTCCATAGGAAAGTATATTTGCCGACTTACGGTATGTTTGAAGAAATGCGCTATTTTAAACAGGGCAAAGCATTTGGAGTGTTCGATATTTTAGGAACAAAGGCAGCTATATTGA
>JAJYQS010000064.1 GCA_021794475.1 bacterium
CAGAACCTCCGACAACGGGCACGCCTGCCTGACGCATAAGTTTCTTTGATTCTATTTTATCGCCCATCATAGAGATAGACTTGGCTGACGGACCTATAAAAACAATTCCTCTTTTTTCACAGTATGCGGGAAATTTGGCGTTTTCCGACAAAAAACCGTAGCCTGGGTGTATCGCATCGACTCCTATATTGACTGCAAGATCAACTATTCTATTGACATTTAAATACCCTGAAATGGGGCCGGGCCCGACAAGATATGCCTCGTCTGCTTTTTTAACGTGCAAAGCCTGCGAATCGGCTTCGGAATAAATTGCAACCGTCTTAATACCAAGCTCTTTGCATGCTCTTATAACACGGGAAGCTATTTCGCCCCTGTTGGCTATTAATACTTTTTTAAATTTTTTCATATGGTCTTTTTATATAAAATATTTTCAAACAGTTAATCTTTATTGATTACAAATGTTTCTCTGAAACATCGTACATTTTGCATTTTAATTTAGATAATAAGTTTAGTTAGTCAATCAAAAAGTAAGAAAAATTTTAATTTTTTACTGACTTTACTGAAGAAGATAAATAAAAATTCAGGTAAATAAAGGCTGCCTTTATCACTTTTTTATATTTTATATTTAATATTTAAAATATAATAAAGATAAACTATAGGCGAAAATAAAAAATATACACACTGCGTATGAATAATACGATAAATTAGTCTGCATCAAATTATCAATTTATTAAAATAAATAATCAATAAATTAATACATAAAACGGAATATTGCCACAGATACCAACGTTTTGAGCAAAATAAGAATAAAATAATAAATACTATAGAACTTAAGCTATATTTCACTTATTATTAATTTTAAACCATTATTTTAAAAATGTCAAGAATGTTATTCCCTCACCGCAAAAAAAATTGCCGATATAAATTGTATGAACCAATTTTAACCCATTAAAAGAGTTTTTTTTAAAAAATTACAATAAATCAAAAAATAAAAAATGAATATTTTAAGTTTTTTATATCTTTTAAAGCATTTTACGTATCTCTGTCTCAGAAACAGGCTTTGAGAAAAGATATCCCTGAACCATATTTGCGCCGAGAGATTGCAATTTTACAAGCTGTTCAACTGTTTCAACGCCTTCGCTTATAGTTTCCATACCTAATCTTGCGGAAAGTTCCACAATGGTATTGACGATTGCAAAAACTTTCTGATTTTCCATCATGCTTTTGATAAATGAAATATCTATCTTAATAACATCGGCAGGGATATTTTTTATATACGACAAGGAGGAATATCCGGTACCGAAATCGTCAATATATATTTTCATACCTTTTTCTTTAAATGTGTTTAATATTTTCAGAGCACAGTCAAAATGATGGATAAATAAACCTTCTGTTACTTCTATGTTTATCAAAGAATATTCAAGACCGTGCCTGTTTACAGCCTGAAAAATAGTATCCGCCAAACTTAATTTTCCGCCTTCAAAAATATGCGCCGAATTGTTAAGCAATTCTGGATTGCAGTACCATTTTACTTCATAGTCAAAACTTACGGGGGAAATATTTATAGAAACCGGAACTAGATTTAAGTTCATTTTTTTCCAGTTTTGCAAATCGCTGCATACCGCTTCAATCAGAAATTCTTCAAGCTGCCTTATTAAACCCATTTCTTCAAGCAGAGGAATAAATTTTACCGGAGATACAAGACCTAAATCAGGACTGTTCCAGCGCATAAGCGCTTCCATGCCTTGTATAACGGGATTTAATAGAGCAATATTGTTTATATTTATTGCGCTGTAATCATCAGCCTTATTTAATCCGTTTAATTTATCAACCTTAAAATACGGCTGGTAATACACGACAAATTCTTTATTGTTGAAAGCCTCCGTAAGGTGTTTTTTCATCATTAAAAATTCAGAGGCTTTTACATTCATGGATGACGTAAAAAATTCATAATCGTTTTCACCCTGAGTTTTTGCGTTTGATAGGGCAATATCGGCAGATTTTAAAAGGTCATTTGCCGTAATTCCGTCGTCAGGATAAATTGATACCCCTATATTATAGGAAATATTAAATTTGTGGGTGCCGATAGTTATTTCATCTTTAAAACACTGCTTTATTTTGTCAATAAACTGCACTGCTGAATCCTTATCGCTTAAATTGCTTATGAATACCGCAAATTCATCCCCGCCTATTCTTGAAATTATATCGGTAGGAATAAAGACATCCTTTAGCATTTCAGCCGTCTTGATAAGCAGTTCGTCTCCGGCGCCGTAGCCGAATGTATTATTAATATATGACAATTTATAAAAATCAAGCAAGATTATGGCTGCAGGGCGGTCATCTATTCTTTCAAGAAAGTTATTTACGCTTTCTATGAAAAAATTTCTGTTTGGAAGTTTTGTAAGAGCGTCGTAAAACGATATAAAATTAATTTCTTTTTCCAAATCAATTTTATTTATCATAAAAGAAATATCTTTCATTAATTCTTCTAACAGGGCAATCTCTCTATCGTCAAAAAAATCTTTTTCTCCGGCATATAAATTGAATATCCCGATTATTTTATTCTGCTGTTTTAACGGTATGCTTGCACTGGATAAAAAACCCATTTTTAGGGCTTTATCTCTCCACGGCAGCATCATAGGATTGTTTTCCGTATCATTATTGATTACAATTCTGTCCTCCCTGAAAGCCGCAGCTCCGGGTCCTTTTCCTTCGGGCATTGCATCATCAAGATATATGCTAAAATCATCCAGATAGTCTCCGACAAAGCCGTAAGAAAATTTAACGGCTATCTTGTTGCTGCTGCGCTCATCCGGAAAACCGCATGAAGCCATTTTAAACTGACCTTTTTCAACGGCAATTCTGCATATATTTTCATAAACATCGTCAATATTTTCAACCCTCAAAAGCAGCTGATTTATTTCGCTGAGGGTAGAATAAAGTCTTGTAAGATTTTTTACTTTGTCCTCCGCATTTTTCCGTTCCGTTAAATCTATAAAATTAGCTAATCTTGTAGGTTTATTTTTATAATTTATGGTCAGAGAATGAAAAAGAACCCACTTTATTTCATTACTTTTGCCGATAATTTTATATAGAAATTCGCCCCTTTCGCCTTCATGTTTAATAGCCTCGGCATATCTAGATTTTGCGCTTTCTTTAAATTCATATGACATAATATCCCAATTATTCATATTTTTTAATTCTTCCGACGAATATCCCAATATTTTCTCACCTTCCGGATTTACGTAAATAAATTTGTCCCTGAAAAGAACCAGACCGCTAACCATCTGGCTAAATATCGACTGAATCGACTTTTCATTATCTTCCGCCTGAATTTTAACCTTAATAATATAATACAAAAACAGAGGACTTATAATAATTACCATTAAGAAATTTATAAAAAGAAGCAGGCTCAGCAGATGCATGGAATCGTTTATATAATTCATATTTTTTTTCATTGACGCATCCGATGCTTTTCTTAATAGCCTCGAATTGCGGTAAAATATGAAAGATAAGCGTGCGGCAGGTATATTTTTAACATTCTTCTGTTTCTCTAATAAATTCAATTCCGGCAGAGATTTATTCTTCCAATCTATGAAAGCTCTGTATAAAACAGGATGTATTAATTTTAATAAAGACTTATCGCTGCTTTTCAAATTTTTAAATAAATATCGGAAACTTTTATTTATCGAATATATTTTAGAATTGACTTTAGAATTTAATTGAGAAATTAAATTAGCAGTATTTGCGTCCGGCTCAGCATTCAATTTAGAATTTATTTGTGCAGTATTATTGCGCAGATTGGAGAGCCGGTTGGATTGCGCGCGGTGATTATTGATACTCTTGTATTGTTTTAAATATAAATTTAAAAAATAAAAATCTTTAGCAAGTTGCAGAGTCCTTTTATAAAATGAATTATTAATCTTTGCCTTATCGTTTATATGATTGATTAAACAATAAATTCCGAAAGAAGCGGTAATATATAATAAAATAATCAGAATGCCTGCGGCAAATGCTCCGGATTTTACGACTCTATTCATAGTTTATCATCGTTGTTTATCATAGCTTTATTTTAAAAGTTTTATTTTAAAATTTCTACAGCTTCTTTAATAGATACAAAGAATTCTTCCGCTTTTTTCATATCTTTTAACTTGATTTTATTTTCAAAAAGTTCATTGCTGCCTATTACTACGGCATAGCTGATATTTCTTGAGTCGGCATATTTCAGCTGTTTAGATATATTCAATTTTTCATTAAGATTTATTTCACAGGCTATGCCGTTTGCTCTTAGCTCTTTTGCTACATCAAAAGCATAATCTATTATTTTTTCGTCAGGCTCAAGATATGCGACAAATACCTTGGTGGAAGACGGCAGTTCATTAATATAACCCGGGGTTTTCGCATTAATTATATCTATAATTCTGTCAACGCCGAACGATAATCCGCAAGCCCCTTCAGGGCGCGTTCCGTACAGTTCAAGCAGATTATCGTATCTGCCGCCTGCCGCAAAACTGCCGATATTAACATCTAATGATTTTATTTCAAATATCGGTCCGGTGTAATAGCCGAGACCCCTTACAAGCAGCGGGTCAAACTTTAAATATTTACCAATCTTGAATTTATTCGAATTTTTAAAAATATCTATAAGCTCATTTATCCCCTCTAAAGATTGAGCGTTATTTTTAAGTTTTTCCTTTAGAGATTCTAAAAATATTATATTCGGATTATTTTCTTTATCGCCGTCGTCATAATTGCCGGCATTAATTTCTTCGGCAAAATTGCTGCCGTTTACTAAATTAATAAAGGATTTATAGTTTTCTTCAGTTAAACCGTTTTCTATAAATTCTTTTACAGTTTTATTTTCGCCTATTTTAGACAATTTATCCAAAATTCTTAATGCCGCTTCTTTTTTATCTGCCGGTATACCCGCCGATTCAATAATGCCGTCTAATATTTTTCTATTATTCAGATGTATTTCATAATTATTGAGTCCCAATTTTTCAAGTGTAAAAACAGCCAAATCCATTAGTTCAAGTTCTGCAAACATTGAGTAAACCCCAACAATATCGGCATCTGCCTGATAAAACTCTCTGTACCTGCCATTCTGGGTATTTTCATATCTGTAAACTTTTCCTATTATATATCTTTTAAAAGGTTTTGTAAGTTTTGAATTATTTGAAGCGTAATATCTCCCGAGCGGAGAAGTGAACTCAAATCTTAAGCCAAGTTTTCTGTCCGCTTTATCTTTAAAAGTATAAATCTCTTTTTCTATTTCTTCTCCGCATTTTCTTGAAAGAAGTTCAAAATACTCAAAAACCGGCGAATCTATCTCGCTAAATCCATAAAGTTCAAAACATTTCCTAATTTTTTCTATTATATTTCTTCTCAAAATCATAGCGTTGGGAAGAAAATCTCTTGTCCCTTTAGGCGGCTGCACCTGCTGAATACTTTTAAAATTATCGCTCATTTTTTTATCAACCTGTTTATTAATATATGTTGTATAAGTTGTATGTTGTTAATATACATAGTATTACATATACATATTTTTATATTATATATTATTTATAACTTTAAATGAAGATGAATTTGCCGCAGGATAATCGTAATTTAAAATATGCCATCGCTGCACTGCGGTATTTTCACGGCTTTGCAATATTTGCGATATGCAATATTTTATTTTGAAACGGCAAAACTGTATATATTGAAAAAAGATTGGGGGTCCAGACTTGCTCCGCCGACTAATACGCCGTCAATATGGTCTTTTTCCATTAATACATTAATATTTTTTTCGGTAACGCTTCCGCCGTAGATTACCGAAAAATTTTCAATACAATAATTATCGGTTAAATATTCATATATAAATTTATGCATCTTTTCGCCGTCTTCTGGTTCCATAGGTGCTCCAGTGCCTATCGCCCATATAGGTTCGTAGGCAATTACAAGTTTTCCGATATCAATATCCGCAGCGTTAGTATTGCCGCTGCCTTCATGATTGCTATTAATACTTTTTGCTGTTTTTATCGAGCGAAAATTGTCCTTATTCTGTGCAGTTCCGCCGTTTAAATCTTTTGTGTAACAATTTAATGCGCTGTCTAACTGCGCTGCCACAAAATCAAAGGCTTTTCCGCTTTTTCTAATCTCTAAATTTTCACCGACGCATAATATGGGCAATATAGCGGCAGATTTCCCGCTATGCTTTTCTGCGTTATTATCGCGAGCATTACGGATATCGGTTTCTATTTTTTTATTGTAATTTAATATAGCGGAAATTTTTTTAGCAATAAGCTCTTCGGATTCGTTGAATATCCATCTTCTTTCTGAATGACCTATAATAGCGTATGAACAATTGAATGCTTTAATCATATCTATGGATATTTCGCCGGTATATGCACCCGATGATTCGCAATAAACATTTTGCGAAGCAAGTTTAACAATATTTCTAAATTCGGGATTTTCTTCAATTATATTATACGCTTCATTAAGAGCCGTGAAGGAGGGCGCGAAGACTATTTCCGCATTATCGTTAAAATCATGGGTTTCACCGGTTCTGCTGAATTCTTTCAGTTTTTTAAAAAACGACTTCAGATATTCGCGCACTTCAACATGCGTCTTGTTCATTTTAAAATTAGCTGCGACTATTTTTTTCTTTTTCATAATATTTCCGTTCTTTCACAATATTTTTATCCTACTGTTGTATTTGATTTAATTACCTGCCTGCAAATCTATTAATACACCATAGCATCTGTCGCAAACATCATTATAATCGCTATGAGTTCCTACACTTTCTTTAAATGTCCAGCATCTTGCGCATTTTTGCCCCGGAGCAGGTTTTACTACAGCTTCTGAAATAAACTCTCCGTTTGCTTCATCCGGCTGCAGCCGTTCAATCTGCAAATCGGACACAATAAATATTTCTTTTAATTCGTTTATTTGAAATTCTGATAACAATTTATAATCTTCTTCAGAAGCTCTTATTATTACCAATGCCTCTAGCGAACTGCCTATAGTTTTTTCGGTTCTTGCTTTTTCTAAGGATGATAAAACAATATTTCTTATTTCAATAAGTTTTTCAAACCTTTCGGCAAGTTCAAAATCAATATAACTTTCGTCTTTTTTATTAAACGGTTCGTCAAAATGTTCGAATACAAGCTCTGTTTCTTTGTCTTTTTTATTAAAATAGCTCCACGCCTCCTGGGATGTGAAAGGCAGGACAGGACCAAGATATTTAATCAGCACATCTAAACCTTGATAGATAACCGTTTGGATAGACCTTCTTTTGAATGAATTTTTTGATTCGACATAAAGAGAATCTTTTGCAATATCCAGATAAAAAGATGAAAAACTTGTAACAAATCTGTATATATTTTGATATACAAGGTGAAAATCATAGTTTAAATAATGTTTTGATAAATTTTGCGCAAGCAGGGATATATTATGCATTTCATATTTGTCTATATCGCGCAGATCTTCAAAGTTTACGGCATCGGCGTTTTCGTCGAAATCGTACAGATTGCCCAGCATAAATCTTATTGTATTCCTTATTTTTCTATAGCCTTCGGAAAGGCGGGATAATATTTCATTGGAAATTCTCATATCGTTTTTATAATCTTCCGAAGCAGCCCAAAGTCTTAAAATATCCGCTCCGTATTTATTTATAATTTCATCCGGCGCAATGACATTGCCGAGAGATTTGGACATCTTTCTTCCCGAACTGTCCACGACGAATCCATGCGTCAAGACAGACCTGTAAGGGGTGCCGTCCTGAGAGCCGACAGCTATTAAAAGACTTGAGTGAAACCATCCTCTGTGCTGGTCGGAACCTTCAAGGTATAAATCTGCCGGAAAACCGATGCCTTTCATATCTCTATCATTTTTCAAAACACAAAAATAACTCACTCCGCTGTCAAACCATACATCTAATATATCGCTTTCTTTTTCAAATTCTTCGCTGCCGCATTTGCTGCATTTGACATGTTTATTGATTTTCGCTTCGTTCAAGAAATAACCGGCGTCCTTTTCAAACCAGATATCCGCACCGTATTTTTCGAATTCATCTGCTATTTTCATCGTAATATCATAATCTATCAGCGGCTCTCCGCATTGTTTGCAATAAAAAGCCGTAATGGGAACGCCCCATGACCTCTGTCTTGAAACACACCAGTCCGGTCTTACCTCAAGCATTCCCGATATTCTGTCTACTCCCCACTGAGGTATCCATTTGACGTTTTCTTTAACAGCTTTCAGCGCATTTTCACGAAGGTTATTTATAGACATTGAAATAAACCACTGCTTTGTAGAACGCAAAATAACCGGATTTTTACATCTCCAGCAATGAGGATAAGAATGCTCAATTTTTTCTTCGAGAACTAATGAATCTGTTTCCTTTAATTTTTCTATAACATGGGGATTAGAATCAAAAACACGCATTCCGGCAAAAAACTCTACATCGTTTACAAACCTGCCTTCATTATTAACCGGAGCATATGCGGGCAAATTGTATTTTAATCCGACGGCATAATCATCGTCTCCGTGACCGGGCGCGGTATGAACAAGACCTGTGCCGGTATCTTTTTTTACATGCCTACCCAAAATAAGAATAGAGTCTCTATTTAAAAACGGATGCTCAGCTACCTTATTTTCCAGGTTTTTTCCATTGGTTTTTGCCAGTATTTTAAATTCGCCGTCTTTAAATCCAAACTTTTTTAATGTTTCTTCGGCAAGACTTTCTTCTAATATATATATTTCTTTGCCATTACTGCTGCTGCCGTTTAAATTGCAATTCACCTCAGCAAAAACATAATCAAAATCAGGATTGACGGATATCGCAAGATTCGCCGGCAATGTCCATGGAGTGGTCGTCCATATTACCGCAAAAACATTTTCGCCTCCCGGCAGATTTGCAAGAACATCTAGTTCCGATTTCATTTTAAATTTGACATAAATCGAAGGCGATATTTTTTCCGCATATTCAACCTCAGCTTCGGCAAGCGCGGTTTTGCACGAACTGCACCAATATATCGGTTTATTTGCTCTATAAAGCCCGCCGTTTTTAATGAAATCTGCCAGCTTCCTGACGGTATTGGCTTCATAAGAATAATTCATTGTTAAATACGGCTCGTCATACCTTCCTACGCCGCCAAGCCTTTTAAATTCAGCTTTCTGAATTTCTACAAATTCTGCGGCATATTGCCTGCAGAGTTTTCTTTTTTCCAACTGGGAAATGGCGTCCTTATGTTTTAAACTTTTATCTACATTATGCTCTATAGGAAGACCGTGGCAATCCCAGCCGGGTATGTAAGGGGCGTAATAGCCCTGCATAAATTTAAATCGTATTATAATATCTTTCAAAATTTTATTCAGAGCAGTGCCAAGATGAATATGACCGTTTGCATACGGCGGACCGTCATGGAGGATAAATGTTTTAAAATTTTTTTCTTTTGCTTTTTCCGACATTTTTCCGTATAAATCCATCTCATCCCACTCTTTTAAAAATTTTTCTTCGGTGGTTTTCAGATTAGCCTTCATGGGAAAACCGGTAGACGGCAAATTAAGCGTATTTTTATAATCCATAAATGTCCTTTTTATTTTTCTATTTTTATTATATTTATCTGTTTAACAATAAAGTCAATGATATAGGCAATAATAAACTTCTTATATCTATCATCTGCCTGCCGTCTTCTGACTTAATGCTTCCGAATTTACACAATTTATTAAGCTTTTATGGGCGATATAATTCTTAAGATTTTCTATACAGACCCTCGCTATATCATGAATTGACGATTCGGTGGCTCCGCCGATGTGAGGAGTCGCTATAACATTAAAATGAAATATTTCATCTTTTATATGCGCCGGTTCTTCCCACAGAACATCAAGCCCGGCGCCTTTAATTCTTCCGCTTTTTAATGCTTGCATAAGGGCGTTTTTTTCAATAAGTCCGGCTCTGCCTACGTTTATGACGTAGGAACCTTTTTTCAGCAGTGCTATTGTTTCGCCGTTTAAAATATTTTGCGTAGTTTCATTAAGCGGAAGCGCAAGAATAAGAAAATCTAATTCAGGCAGGATAATTTTAAAATCATCGTCAAATGTTCCCGTAAACTCTATGCCTAATTTTTTTGCGTAATCTTTTTCCGGTCTCGAGTGTTTAATGCCATAAATAACGGTATTAAAAGGCTTAAGAAGTCTTATGAGCTCAAGACCTATTCCGCCCATGCCTATAATGCCGAATTTTTTTCCGGCGAGACTAATACCCATAGGTTCATTTGCAATGCCGTGATTGATAGAATTTATACATCCGTTATAATCTCTTGCAAGGGCAAGAGCGTAAAACATCGACAGTTCTGCCACAGACGTTGCATTTGCCGTACCTTTTGTAGGAACGTTAAAAACAGGTATTCTATTTTTTGCTGCCTCGTCTAACTCAACATTTTCAAAACCAATACCGAACTGCTGAACAGCTTTAAGATTTTTTAGAGATAACACGTCGCGCCCTATATCCATTCCTGCGTTGACAACCATATAAATATCGTCACTTAAGTATGAAGAATAATCTGCAAAAAAATCTTTAACATCTGCATAACGAATAATACCGAAATTATTTAAATCGGCATACTCTTTTAATATATCAAACATCCTCTGATTTCTTAATATTGCTATTATTTTCACTTTATACTTTATATTTTATATTTTATTTTTTATTTTTTTATCTTCAAAGCAGTCTTTTTAATATTTTTCAGAGCAGCTTTGGAAATTTTTGAAACGGGTTTTGCTTTTCTGGGCAAAACGGTAGGCTGAATATTGCTGCCCTTCAAAGAACCTTCGCCTCTGCACAGCTGAATTTTTTTAGAATAGACGTACTTGTTGGGGCAAATAAAAACATGGTGTTTTGATTTAAAAACGTTTATTTTTGTATTGGGTGTAGTGTTGTAGCCTTTCAGGCTTCCGTCGCCTTCGCACAGTTCTGATTTTGGGTTAAAAGAATAGCCTAACGGACAATAAAAAGTTTTTGTTTTTGCGCTTGCAAACTTCGGCGCTGCAAACACTGCTAAACCAAAAACAAATAAGCCTACTGATAAAGAAATTGCCGATACAGAAAACAGATTTTTAATTTTTTGCATAAACATAAATAATTTCCCCCTTTCTTGTGTGTTTTTTTTAAATAATTTTTTAAACAAAATTAAAATAAAATAAATTTTACGCATCAATATCAAATAGCTTCCGAACAAAATTAAAAAAATATTATATCATCAAATAAATTATTTGTGAATGGATAAAATAAATAATTTTGTTATTATTGCAAGGTGCCGCTGCTGCTTACAAGCCCTGTATCAGGATAAACATAAAAAGAATCCCTTGATGTGCTGCCGAAAGAGATTTGAATAAAATAATTTACTGTGGAATAGGCAGCGACCGAAAACGGTGTAAAATATTGAGCGCTGCCGGGTGAGCAAAAAGCATCGGCTGCTGCGGAAGCGGAAAAAACACCGGGCTGTCCTTCCGAATTAAAAGCAAAATAATTTCCTGTTATATTTGGTACAGCGTCGGAATTATTTTGAACGGAGTATTTTATATTATAGTTAAATGCGGTTTGAAAATAACTTGCGGTCTGCGCCAGAGGATTATTTATTAAAACAGGGGCGGACGACGATGCAATTCCGTTATTTATTGAGCTGTTTGACGAAGGACACGCGCATATCTGGTATCCGCCGTATTCCGCACCAGAGTTCACACCGCCTGAAGATATGGAGCATAAATTTGAATTAGCGGACAGACCTGATGCGGTTTTTGCAGAAGGATTTATAAAAACTACAAATGCAAAACAGTAATGAGACATAGAATACTGCTGGGCATACCTGATAGATGATTCAAGCTGCCTTTCATAAATTGCCCTATCGCTTGAAACAGCGGAACCAAGCCCTATAACGCCTATTATGCCGACTATTCCTATTAAAACCAAAACCATCACCAGTTCAATTAATGTAAAAGCATTGTTGTCTTTTATAGAATTTTTGTAAAACATCTTTTTTTATTTTTTTATTTTTATAAATTCATATTATAATAATAGCAATATTTTTTAAAAATAAAAATTGCATAATAACAAACTACGCTGAAAAATGTTATATTATCTAATGCGCCTCTCTATCAATATTATTATACTTAAGTTATATTTATATTGGTAATAAAATTATATGCTTGTCTTAAATTTATCTTAATTTTATCTTAATTTTAATTTTATCTTAATTTTAATATCAATTTTATTTATTGCAAAATACATATATAGTGATATCATAGTAATCAAATGTACATACACATATAATATCTTAATTAATACATAATTATCTATGAAATGTCCGTTTTGTTCAAGTGAAGACGATAAAGTTATAGATTCAAGATTATCTAAAGATGCCAAAGCAGTCCGGAGAAAAAGGCAGTGTAATTTCTGCGGCAAAAAATTTTATACATTAGAAACCATTGTCATGTCATTGCCTTTAA
>JAJYQS010000040.1 GCA_021794475.1 bacterium
ATATCTATGGGGGACTACAAACTAAATTTACATAAAAAAACACCCGCAAAGCCGCATAAGTTCGTTTATGATTGACTGATTTAGGGGTATTTTTATGAATTTTTGAGGTTAGAGTGGTGAAGTTGGGATAAGACATTTATATTTACGGCGTTTTTGAGCCGGTCATTTTGTTTTAAAATATAATAAATACATTACGAAAATTTCTCGTAATCATTAATTGCGTTTCTGAGATAGGCTGGTATCCTTTCCGGTTTAAATGTATTTTTATTGACGCAAACCAGAACCGTAAATCCGTTAACTATTTTGCTTTCAGAATTATCGTCGTTAATTTTCGTAATAAGATATATAAAATTAAAACTTGAATTTTTCATATACTCTACTTTTGTATATATTCTTATAGTATCGTCAAATCTTGCGGGAGCGATATAAGTACAGTTTGATTCGGCAACTACAAAATATAGTCCGTTTTTTTCGATATTTATATAATTAAAACCTAATTTTTTAATATATTCCGTTCGGGCAACTTCAAAAAAAACAAAATACTTTCCATAATAAACAACAGACATAGAATCGGTTTCTTCGTATCTTACCTGTAATTCTGTGAAAAATTTAAAATCATTAATCTCAGGAATTAAGCCCATTAATATATTTCTCCAATTTTTTTATCAGCTGTTATAAGGTTATATGATTAAATTTTACATATGTAAAAAATGTTCAATTTTTTCAAATAATATCTTTCTATCGACAGGCTTTTCAATAAAATCGTTAAAACCAAGAGACAGCAGATGTTCCTTATTTCCTTTCATAGCATGCGCCGTAACGGCAATAACCGGAATATTTGCTGTTTTTTCTGATTGTTTCAATCTTTTAAATACCTCCATACCGTCTATTCCAGGGAGCCCTATATCTAAAAGTATCAGGAAGGCATCGCTGTTGCTATTAATTTTTTCAACGGCTTCGAATCCGTCATAAGCCTCGATGATATTAAAATTAAAAGGCTCAAGCATTGCCTGAATCAAATCCATATTTATCTCGTTATCTTCTACAATAATTATTTTTGAATTATCGAGTGTTCGGTCCATAATAAACCTGAATATAGTGCCGCCGTTATTTTATTTTATTTTATCTTTATCTTATTTTATCTATTCGTTATAATCACTATAAATTATAATTTTTAAGTATTTATTATAATTATTTAATATTATTAATTAAACTTCTTTAACAATATTTCCGCCTGCGCTTTTAAGCTCGCACAATTTATTGAATATTTTGGATATAATTTCTTCGGGGGTTTCTCCGTCTTCGGGATAAGACGCCACTACAAAAGTCGCCGTCAGCAATTTAGAAAGGAGTTCTTCCTCTTTATAAAACGGATATTCCTTTATTGAAGACAAAAATCTATTGGCAACGTATAAAGCGGGTTCTTTTAAAGTATTGTTAAGTATAATAGCAAATTCATCATAACCAAACCTTACTACAACATCTGAACCTCTCAAAGATTTTTTAAAAATATCGGCAATTTTTTTAAGCGCAATGTCTGAATGAAAACTGCCGACTAAATCGTTATAATCTTTAAAATTATCTACATCTATAAGTATAACGCTAAAAGCTATCTGGTATCGTTTAGCCCTGTTGATTTCCTGAGCAAGTCTTATATTAAAATAGTTATGGTCTAATAAACCGGTTACATCATCAAATAAACCGGCTTTATGGGGATAGATAAGTTCTAATTCCCTGATAGACCTTGTAAGTTCCTCGGAAGAGAATATCCTTTTTCCTATTACCCTGTCGATATTATTTGAAAGCCGCATACGTTCTTCAACGGTTAAATCTTTAGATGTTATTATAAAAATCGGTATCTGCGATGAAACCGGATGTTTTTTAATATTTTCAGCCACTTCAAAACCGTTGACATCAGGCATTATAAGGTCAAGCAGTATTAAATCGGGTTTATATTCTATCGCTAATTTTAATCCTTCGTCTCCTGTATAGGCATGCAGAAGGTTAAATCCGGCGGGTTCGAGAATTTTCGCAATCATTTCGTGCGTTATTTCCTCGTCGTCTATCAATAAGATGTTTACCTGTCTTTTTTTTCTTTTCGTAGTAAGTGTAAATTCCGATAATGTCTTTATTAGAGTTTCCCTGTCAATCGGTTTAACAAGATAATCGGTAGCTCCGAGAGCGTATCCTAAATCCTTGTTGTCAATCATGCTGGTAATTACGACCGGGATGCTTTTTGTTATATCGTCTGATTTTAAATCGCTTAATACTTCCCATCCGTCTTTTTTCGGTATCATCACATCTAAAAGAATTGCAAAGGGCTTATATTCTCTTGCTTTTTCAACTGCTTCAATTCCGTCATAGGCATGGATTACCGAATATCCTGATTTGATAAGATTTACCGTAAACAGTTCAGAAGTCGGCAGGTCGTCTTCTACGACAAGCACGACAGGTTTTCTCTTTTTGCCGAAATCGTCCCTGAACGTAAAATTTCTGCTTATATCTGAAGATGAACATACTTCGGCATAAGACGCATTATTATTTCTGTCTGTTTTAGCAGAATTTAGAGGCGCACATCCCTCTTTTAGCTCCGCCTCAAGTGTGACATTCGCCGTGTTTGACATTGTCGTTAATAAATTTTCCGTGTCAATTGCGTTAGGTATAATAACTGTAAAAATTGTTTCTTCATTTTCAACAGACTGAACGTTAATATATCCGCCGTGAAGTTCAACTATTTTTTTTGACAGAGCAAGACCAAGACCGGTTCCTTCAAATTTTCTTGAGTAGCTGTTATCTATCTGTACAAATTCGTCAAAAATCGCTTTTAGCTTATTTTCGGGCACGCCGATTCCTTTATTTATAATATCTAACTGAAGATATTCCAGAGAACTTTTTTTAGTCCCGCGTTCAGAGTATTTCTGTTCTGCGTATTTCTCTTCCTGCGCTATACCCTGTTTAATTTCAGGGATATTTTTATTGCAAATAATTTTAATAGCCGAATTTTCAAAGGAAAACTTTATAGCATTGCTGAGCAAATTATAAATTACCTGCTTAAATTTTATTCTGTCGCCGTACAGTCTGTAATTTTCATTGCCGTTATATATAATGCTTAACGTAAGCATTTTCTGGTCAAACAACGATTTTAAAACGGTGTTTACCTCGTCAAAAACCTCTTTTACCGAAAAAATTGAGTAATCTAGATTAAATTTTCCGGCTTCAATCTTCGCTATGTCTAATATATTGTTTATTAATTGAAGAAGATGCTTGCCGGAAACCAATATATTATTAATATATTTTTTATGCTTATCCGTTACATCGGAAGAATCAAGCATAAGGTCTGAGTATCCTATAATAGCGTTTAAGGGGGTTCTCAATTCATGAGACATATTAGCTATAAACTTTGATTTTAATTCATTTGCTTTTAATAACTCTTTGTTAGTCAATCCTAGTTGCTTAGTGCGCTCTATGATTTTCTGTTCAAGATTCTCGTTCAAATTCGTCAGTTCTTTTTCATATTTCTTTTTTTCTGTTATATCTTTAGAAATTCCTATTGTTCCTGTTATCTCTCCTTTATTATTTGAAATTGAAGAGATTGTAAGAGAAATATTTACAAGAGTGCCGTCTTTCCTCTTCAAAACGGTTTCATAATTTCTGACAAAGTGCTCGCTGCGCAGTCTGTTTAAAATTTCATCCCGTTCGATTTTATTAGAATACAGGTCTGACGCCGGCGTACCGATAATATCTTTTTTTGAAAATCCTAATATTGTCTCGCCGCCTTTATTGAACTCTGTTATTTTACCGTTTTTATCCGTAACTATTATCATATCAAATGAATCGTCAAGAATATTTTTAAAATAGTCTTTCTGATTCCTGAGCTGATTTATTATAGATTCTTTATCCATATGCGCCTTATGTCTGTCGTAAAGCAGATCCCATATTAATTTAGCGCTTGTGGAGTCTATTATTTCGACGTTAAATTTCCTGTTATTATTGTTATCCGCAATATGGCGGCTGCCGGTTGAGATGTCATTGCAATTATCGTCCTGATTATAGACGGTGTTCAGGGTAAAATTAATATCGTATATATCTTTAAGCTCCGGTATTCTATAAAAAGGCTCTCCGGTAAGATTAAAAATAATATTAAAATCCAGATTGTTATCTAAAGCTTCTTTTATTGAATTCAAGCATCTGATATTCAGCCTCTTAGCATATTGAACGCCTTCTTTAAGCATATTTCTTGAGACTAATGCGGCAATTTCAATATTTTTATCGTTATGTAGCAGCTCGATAACAGATTTTGCGGCCTTACCGCCGCCGTAAATTAATATTTTAGCCATAAATTCTTTCATAAAGTTTGCTTGTTTAATCATATTTTAAATTATTGTCTAGATGGCGACTTTATTTCTCCTTTAGAAAATTTTTTAATTATTGGAACTTTTTAACTTATTTTAAAACTAATTTATAATTTATATATTTCTAATTTTTTTTAATTATTTATGCATCAATTAAAACTTGCCCAAAAAAGCGTTAATCAGCGTAAGCGTTATTTTTTTTAGTTTAGTTATATTTAAAATAGCTTAAGTGTTAATTTTTTAGTTTAGTTATATTTAAAATCACTAATATTTATAAATTTAATCAATTTATTTACTATATCAATATCCCACTGTCCTGATTCTTTTTCAGCTTCAAATATAGAGAGCGCTTTGTCTTTGCTCAGCGCTTTTCTGTACGGTCTATCGCTGGTCATTGCGTCATAAGAATCGACAACGGACAATATTCTGGACAAAAGCGGAATATCTTTGCTGCTTAATTCCCCCGGATAGCCGTTTCCGTCGAATCTTTCATGATGATATCTTGCAATATACGATTCTTTTTTGAGTGACATCAGAGGCTTGCAAATATCGCTGCTCATTACGGAATGATTTCTTATTAATTTGAATTCTTCATCTGACAACTTTCCGGTTTTATTTAATACATCGTTCGGTATTCCGATCTTGCCTATGTCATGTATGCATCCGGCTCTTTTAAGCAGAAGGCAGTCTTCTTCGCACAATCCTAAATATTTTCCAAAATTGTAAGCAAGCATGCTTACCCGTTTAGAATGCCCGCTTGTATATTTATCTTTTGCTTCTACGGCTAAAGCCAAAGACATTATTATATTTTCAGAACTTTCTAATGTGTCGTATAATTTTTTTAAATTTATTAATGAATTTACTTTTGCTTTAAAAATATTTTTTACGATAGGTTTTGTAATATAGTCGTTCGCACCAAGTTCAATACCTTTAGAAATAGTTGAAGACTCGTTTAAAGCGCTGACTATTAATACGGGAATATTAGCTAACCGGCTGTTAAAACCGCTTGATTTTATCTTTTGCAGCACATCAAAACCGTTAATTATCGGCATCATTAAATCTAAAATTATTAAATCGATATTTACGTCAGAAAATATAATATCTAATGCTTTTTTTCCGTTTTCGGCAATAACTGTATTAATTTTGTACGGCAAAGACGGCGTAAACAGCAATGAATCGAAAGGCTTGTTTGTATTAGAATCTGAAAAAGATTTTTGCGGAATATTTTTTTCCGATTCTATTATTGCCTTCATAAGCTCTGCATTTATTTCATTGTCTTCAGCAATAAGAATATTAAACGGTGTTTTAATTAGATTATCTTTGCCGGTTTTATTCTCATTATACAGTCGATTAAACGGATGCGAAACATTTCTGCTTAAACTATCTGCAGAACTTGCCGAATTTGCCGGCCGTCCGCCGCCGTTAAGATTAGCATAATTTAACGATTGTTCGCTGCCGTTAATATTCACAGGCGAGCATATGTCGTCTCCGCAATTATTTTTGGATTTGCAGCCGCTGCGGCGAAAATTATAATTTGATAAAAAAACATCGGCATCTTTTTTCAATATTCGCATTTTAATTAATCCACAATAATAATAATAAAAATTATAAAATTATAATAAAACAATAAAAACAAATATTAAACTTTTAAATCTCTCTAAAACTAAATCTCTTTTATTTATTTAATTATTTATTGTATAATTCAATATATTCGTCTATGCTTTTTTCCCATGAAAAATTACTTTTCATTCCGTTCAGAATAAGTTTTGCCATGGCATTTTTATCGCCATAATATAATGAAATTGCATAATTAACTGTTTTAGTTAAATCTTCGCCGCTAAAATTATAAAATTTGAAACCGTTTGATTCTTCTATGTTGTCAGTCTCAGCGTTATAATTGATTATAGTATCGTCCAATCCGCCTGTTCCTCTAACTATGGGAACAGTGCCGTATGCCATGCTATACATCTGGTTAAGCCCGCATGGTTCATATTTGGAAGGCATTATGTAAAAATCGCTTCCGGCTTCAATTTTATGCGCCAATTGATTATTATATTCTATTTTTAAGCCTATATTCTGCGGATATTTATCCGCTATTTTCTTAAGTTCTTTTTCTATCTCAGGACTGCCTGTTCCGAGAATTATAAAGAGCGCATTATTTTTTATTATTTCAGGCATGGCTTCTATTAATATATCAAAACCTTTTTGTTCGTCAAGTCTTGCGACAATGCCTATAACAGGTTTGTCCATCAAACCTGCCGCAGAATCTTTTCCAAAAAAATTGTTTAATAAATCTTTTTTGCAGGATTTTTTTCCTGTTTTATAATTTTTAGATGTAAAATTTTTAGCTATATATTTATCGATTTCAGGATTCCATTCGTCATAATCGACACCGTTCAATATGCCGTACAGTTTTTGGCTGCCTATCTGAAGCACGCCTTCTAATCCGAAACCGTATTCGCTTGTTTGAATTTCAAGAGCATATTTTTTACTGACGGTAGTTATAATATCGGCAAATTCGATACCGCCTTTGAGAAGATTTATTTTGCCAAAATATTCAAATCCCTCAATATTTAATAAGTATTTGCTTAAGAAAGTGCATTGAAATTGTTCTGCAGGAAACAGACCCTGATATCCTAAGTTGTGAATGGTCAGTAAAATCTTTGAAGGCAATTTAAATTTAAACTTAGCAAGCGCTGGAATAAGAGATGTCTGCCAGTCATTGCAATGAATAACGTCAAATTTTAGCATATTATCGGAAACATAGACGAGAGACGCATAATTAAATAAAGCAAATCTTAATAAATTATCTTCATAATCAATATTTCCGTCGGAATATAAAAAATCGCGATTAAATAAGTAATCGTTTTTTATAAATAAAATATTTACGCCTTTATATTTATATGGTAAAATATCGAAAAATCGCAATTCGTTGATAACTTTTTTTCTGGAAGAACCTTCAATATTTAAAAATTTTAAACAATCCTCCGGCGGGTCGATTTCTATTCTGGAGATTTTTCCGGATATTCTGAATTTTTGCTGGCTTACCTGTTTATAATATGGCACGCAGACAGTGACATTTAAACCTTTTCGGACAAGATTGACGGTTATAGCTTCGGCAACTTCTGCAAGTCCACCGCTCTTGGCAAACGGATAATATTCCGCAGTCATAAAAAGAACATTCATAGTGTGTTATAACCCTTTTTTAAGTAAAATTAAGTTTTATGAGTTTAAATATCAATAAATTTCAGATAAATTTCAGAAATTTTACAGTAAAATCAATACCTGCAGTATATATATTATTGTTAGTTTATTAATTTTATAAATTACAAGCCAGTAACCAGTGATTAGCAGGTAACAATTAATAGTCGTTATAGTTAATGGCTATTAATATGATTATTTAATTTAGATATTATATTTTTTTTCAAATTCTTCTTCTTTTGTTTTGCACTGGATACACATTGCAGTTTCAGGACGAGATTCCAATCTTTTAACGGATATTTCCTGTCCGCATTCTATGCATATTCCGTAAGTCCCATCGTTAATTCTTTCAATAGCCTGCTGTATTTTAGGAATAAGTTTCCTTTCTCTATCTCTTATTCTGAGCTCAAAATTCCTGTCTGATTCCATAGTCGCCCTGTCGGTAGGGTCGGGAAAATTTTCTTCTTCGGTATTAGACATGGTATCTACCGTCTTGACTGCTTCGCCTAAGAGATAATTAAGTTTATTGTTCAGTATTCCTCTAAAATGTTCTAATTGTTCCTGATTCATAAATTTTTTAATTATTTTTTGAGTTTTTATTTTATAAATTTGAATAATAATTATAATTTATAAGATTATAACATAATTTATAAATTTTAAGTAAAAATAATCTTCATTGATTTCCCAACACAAAAATGAATAAATCCAATCAGTAATATTTTATTATTGTATAGTCATTTAATCTCTGAGCCGGCGTAAAACCGGCATCTTTTATCATATTCACCATTTCATTTTCTTCTACCATAGGGTTACATGTGCCAGCAGCCTTGACGACATTTTCTTCAATCATGGTTGAACCTAAGTCGTTTGCGCCGAAACTCAACGCCGCCTGAGCCATTTTCGCTCCCTGTGTTACCCATGACGCCTGTATGTTATCAAAATTATCCAAAACTATTCTCGAAATAGACAGAACTTTAAGATAATAATGACCATAAGTGTTTCTTGGATTTAACTTTGTATTTCTGCTCTGAAAACTCCATGGAATGAACGCTCTGAATCCGCCGGTTCTATCCTGCAGTTCGCGCAGTTTAAAAAGATGCTCTATTATTTCTTCGTCAGTTTCTACTGTTCCAAACATCATGGTAGCGGAAGAATTTAATCCCTCATTGTGCGCAGTCTCCATTACTTCAAGCCATTTATCCCTGCCAATTTTATTAGGGCTGATTTTAGTTCTAACCCTGTCAACAAGAATTTCTGCTCCGCCGCCCGGTATAGATTCTAAACCTGCTTCTTTTAAAAGGGCAATAGTTTCTTTAATGGTTAAATTGTTATTTTCCGCCATAAAATATATTTCAGGAGGAGAAAATCCATGAATATGAATATCAAAATTTTGTTTAATAGCAGATAATAGATCTATATAATAATCAAATGCTATATCTTTATTTAACCCGCCCTGTATTAATATCTGCGTACCGCCGAGTTCTATAGTCTCTTCAATTTTTTTAAATATTTCATGTATATTTAATATGTATGCACCGTCATCATTTCTGTTTTTATAAAAAGCGCAAAATTTGCACTGCGAAGAACATATGTTTGTATAATTTATATTTCTGTCTATTATAAAAGTGACGATGCCGTCGGAATGCTTTTCTTTTCTTAATGCATCGGCTATCTTGCCTATCTTGAGCAAATCATTGTCTTTAAACAAATTCAGTGCTTCATCCCTGTCTATTCTTTTTTTATGAATCTTATGAATCTTATGAATATTTAATGGAATCATAATGCTATCTTCCTATGCTTTAATATAATATATACTGTATGTTGTATGTTAGTTAAATAAGTTGCTGCAGCTGAATCACGCTTTCATCATAAGGACATTCTTCGTCAAAATTTTGCCTTATAAAATCTTTTATTTTGTCTATGCTGTCAATTGCGAAATCAATATTTTTATTAGAGCCTTTTGAATATGCTCCGATATTTATAAGGTCTTCATTAGTTCTGTAATCCGAAATAGTTTTTAAAACCTCTCTTGCCTTGACAAGATGCTCTTTGGAGACTATATCCGGCATAACTCTTGAAATGCTTGACAGAGGGTCGATAGCGGGAAAAGTTCCCTCCTCGGCTATTTTCCTCGACAATACGATATGTCCATCCAATATAGACCTTGCAGTATCGGATATAGGCTCGTTTAAATCATCCCCTTCTACTAAAACGGTATAAATGCCGGTAATACTTCCCTTATCAGATATCGCCGCCCTCTCTAAAAGTTTTGGTAAAACGGAAAAAACAGAAGGCGTATATCCTCTCATCGTAGGAGGCTCTCCCGCCGCCAGTCCTATTTCTCTGACAGCCATAGCAAATCTTGTCAGAGAATCCATCATTAATAAAACATTTTCGCCTCTGTCTCTAAAATATTCCGCTACCGAGGTTGCGGCAAACGCCGCTCTCATCCTTACAAGCGGAGATTTATCGGAGGTTGCGACAATAATAATAGATTTTTCCAATCCTTCTTCTCCGAGGCTTTTTTCTATAAATTCTTTGACTTCTCTTCCTCTTTCACCTATCAAAGCTATAACATTCACGCTTGCAGAGGTATATTTTGCGGTCATACCCATAAGAGTACTTTTCCCGACGCCTGAACCAGCAAAAATACCTATTCTCTGTCCTTTCCCTATAGTAAAGAGCGCATTAATCGCCCTGACTCCCACATCCATAACTTCTTTTATTCTGCTTCGCGATAATGGCGAAGGAGGCTCGTTAACAATCCTTGCATAATCCAAACATATCACTTTGCCTTTATCATCCATGGGATTTCCAAAGGCATCGACCACCCTGCCCTTTAGATTGTCTCCGACGGGAAATTTCTCTTCTTCGTCCAATAATATTATTTTACTATTCTGATTTATTCCTGAAATATCGCCGTAAGGCATTAGAATAGCCTTGCCGTCTTTAAAGCCTATAACCTCTGCAGTAATAAACTCTTCATTGCCGTCAGCGGTTTTAGTATTATTACCGTTATTATTATTGTTGATGATTTTGCATATTTTACCGACCGACAAGTAAGGATGAGTTGTTTCAATAGCAAGACCGACGGCTTTTGTAATATTGCCGTTTACAATGTAAGTTTCGGTATCATTCAACGCATCAAGATATTCTTTTAAATTTATAATTTTACCCATAACTCTATAATATAAAAATGAAAATAATAATAAATAATAATGATAAACGACAATAACGACGACAAGATAATAAATAGTGAATAATAGTAAACAACAATATTAAACAACAATATTAAATAACAATGTTAAATAACAGCAGCAATAAATAATAATTAAACAGATAAATATAACATGCTTATATTATTTTATTTATTATGACTGCGCAGAATCTTACTTAAAAACTTAAAACATTAAATTGTAATATATATCTTCGATTATTCCGACCATTGACCTGTTAATTATTTTTTGAAAAAAAGGTTTTTTAATCTGCATATAGATAACCTTTTCAGGATTTACTTTTATTTCTTTGCATAAATCTTCTATTGCTTTATCTAAATCCGAAATCTCGTCGATAAGTTTGTTAGATAACGACTTTTTAGAAGAAAATAATTCCCCGGTAGCAAGTTTTAAAACATCGTCTTTAGGAATTTTTCTTCCTTCTGAAACTATTTCTATAAATCTTAGATAAATATCTTCCTGAAGTTCGTCTATGCTCGCTCTTTCTTCGTCTGTGTAACGTCTGGTAAATGACCACATATCTTTATATTTGCCTTTTTTTAAAATCTCGTAATCGACGCCGATTTTACCTAATATTTCCTTCAATACAGGCTTCATGCTTATTACTCCTATTGAACCTATTATTCCTGACGGCGGAGCATAAAGCCTTTCTAATGACGAAGCAACTAAATATCCGCCTGATGCGGCAAGTTCAAGATAACCGTACACTCTCTTGCCTTTTTTCTTTAATCTTTCTATTGCAAAGTATAAAAGTTCCGAATGTATAGCGCTGCCGCCGGGACTGTCTATAGTAAAAAGAACGCCTTTTATGGAATCGGTCTTCTCAATTTTTTTTATTAAAGAAACATAAGGAGCGATACTTTGCGATGTTATGGCGCCTGAAAAATTAATCACCGCCGCTTTATTTCTTCTAAAAATAGACATTATTAAATTCCCTTTTAAAATTATTTTGCTATATTTTTGTTATCCATTGCCGGCATCTCATCCGCCGGCGCCTTCATTGTATTCATTGTAATAGTTTAAAACTTTTTTTACATAATTCTGCGTTTCTGTGAACGGAGGTATCCCGCCGTACTTATCCACATTGCCCTGCCCTGAGTTGTAGGCGGCAAGAGCCAGTTCTATATTGCCGTTATTGCGCTCTATCATTTTTTTTAAGTAAAGGCTCCCGCAAAACACGTTAGCCGCCGGATTTGATACATCAGCCACACCCATTTCTTCAGCGGTTTGGGGCATTACCTGCATTAATCCGACAGCTCCTTTAGGCGAGACAGCGTAAGGATTAAAACCGGATTCAGTTTTTATAACCGCCTTAATTAAATTATAAGGCAGGTCGTACGTTTTAGAAGCTGCCTTCGCTAAACTGTCTATCGATGTGTATTCGCCTGAAGTATAATCTGAAGCTGTATTGTCGGAAATATTGCCGCTATAGCCGCCGCTGTCTTCCTGATTATTTAAAGCGCTTAACTTTTTATAATTATTTAAAATATTTGCATTACCCAGATATTTCTCGGAAGTGTTTACGGCTTCCATGAAATTGTTAGAACCGGACAGATCGCTTGTTTCCGATTTTAATTTTGAAATATTTAAACTATTTTTTATCAGTGAAGGATTTTCTTTAAAATAATTAACGATCATTCTTGCAATTCCTATGCCTCTGCCGTAAGATTCATCATTTGCAATCGACTGGTACA
>JAJYQS010000067.1 GCA_021794475.1 bacterium
TTAAATCCTGACTTTCGGAATAAATAATTTTCTTAACTGCTTCATTTATAACATCCTGCATAACGGCTTGCGGAATATGTTCGTTGATTCTTTTCAATGCCGCCGTTAATCTTGATTTTAGAACGACTTCGTCGTATTTTCTTTCCTCGTAATCCCCGCCCTCCGAAATATCAGGTCCATAAATTACCGTATATCCCAATCCCTCAAGGTTCTCTAAAGCTAATTGTTCTATATCCGATTCAGATATTAATTTTGGCATATTACTCTTACCTATTCACCCTCCGTTTGAGGATTTTCACTTTTCAGCCCCTCTTCTGTTAAGGATGAATGGCGGTCTCCGTCTAACAGGGTAGTTTCCGCCTCATTTTTAACCGGCACCCTTATTTTGCCGGACATAAGTTTGGGAAGAAGGGAGTCACGAAGAGCGGATAGGGTTTGGATTTGAGAAAAGTTGTTTAAAATTTTTAAAAATATTGGTTTTGAAAAAACATTAAATTTCTTCATCGTTTCATTATTTGATATAATTAATTTAAAATTCCTAACTAACCCAACATTCAAATTTTGTTGCGCAGCACCATTTGATAAATTAATAAAAACATTTCTTGAATGAAGCAAAAATGAATATATAAATTCATTACTTGCAACTTTATCGTCAGCAATAAAGCCACAAGCAGCCTGATTAAATGTTGAATCAACTCCAAGCAAACCTAAATGACCAACGGTGGGAGCGGCATAAATTGCCATGACCACGCTTCCTTTCGGATATATTTTTGCTGAAGAATTTTCAAGCCCTTTTTTTGTTATTTTCTTTTTGCTTTCAAAAATAAAATTATCTTGTAATTCTTTTGTAGAGAACCAGTTTATTTCACCGTTCCAGTACTCTTCATTGCTTGTAGGAGGGGTTCCACCAGACTCCAATTTTTCGCATAAGTCATTTAAAACACCTATTCTCCACCCCTCTGGAATCTCGCCAAGCTCGCTTTTGACCATTTTTCCGCCACTCGATTTATAACCTTTTAGTTGTAAAGTGTTATCAAAACCACCCCTCCCTTCGGGCTCCCCTCCTTTCAAGGAGGGGAGCTTAGAGGTTTCGTCTTCTATGGGAAACTCGAAATCAACGAACCACCGCTTATAGATTGCCTGCGCTATAGCTTCCAGCGTCTTATTCTGCTCCCGCAGAAGTTCTATTTTGTCGTCAATATTTCCTAAAATTATAGCAATTTCTTCTTGTACTGCATATTCCGGCAATAGAAATTCCAAATTCCTTAATGTGCTTGCGGTAAGTTCCTGAAATGTAGAGCCGGACGCTTGTAGTTTAAGATAATCTACGTTGTTTAGTAGAAGATAATAAATAAATTCAGGCGAGAAATCATTTTTAACGATAAGGTTCTTAAAGCCCTGATTAGTAGTAAGTTCGTTTTTAGCAATAGCAAGATAACCTACAGGCGCTCTGCTTGTCAATAAAACTGTACGTGGAGGTAAAAGCCTTGCGCTGCTATTTTTTAGACCTTCAAGAGAAATATTCCTTTCTCCGCGCGAAATTTCACGGGCATTATAATTAGAAAGATCTTTGGGTGTTATCCATGGAATATTTCCATTCCAATATTCCGAAATTTCGGTTTTTGGCGTACCCCCGCTCATAACATCGGCAAAATCCGATACTTTATAATATTGCCAAACATTATTTGTTTTTTCATATGCTTTTTTTAAAACATAATAAGACTTTTCTATATTTTTTTGAAACTCCTTAGTTATACTTTGCCAGTCCATAACATCAATAGTGAAAGAAAGAGAAGATTCTTCAAATGCTTCCCTAAGTTTTCTTATTCTACCTCTTTCTAATTCCTCGTCGCAAACTACAACTAAATCTAAATCTGAACTATCCTTATTCGTCCATGTAACCCTTGAGCCAAAAGCTCTAACCTCGCACTCATTCACATGCTTATTTAATATATCAAGAATAGTTTTTAATTCGTGTTTAGCAACATCAATCATTTTTTTCTTCTAAGATTAAAAATAGCTGTTTTGCATCTTTTAAAAAGGTTTTTGCAACTTCAAATACATCTTCTGCTTTATCATCACCATATGTATGGGATGTTTCGTTTCGTGCTCCGTGATACTCCATCCAATTATCTACATCTTCAATGAGCCCGCTTTTATAAGCCTCGCGGAAAAGTTCCCTCCTGGTAGCCCCGTCTAAATTAGCTCCGCCTATATTTATTTCAAGCCATCTTTTCATAAACTTCCAGCAAAGCTCATAAGTAAATTCAAAATTCTGGATAACCCCTGCGCGTATAACTTCTTCTTCATCCGTATTAACTCTATCTTTGATAACCCTATCGGCGACTTTAATAGCCCTTTCTAAAGAATTAACCGCTTTTTGCAAACTACTTAAATCTAAAGGCATACATTACTCCCATAATTATAATTCATATTTATTTTGACGATTACTGAAAGCTGGTTTGGTCCCCTCGAGAACATTAATAATTTTCTCTTTAATTTATGGCTAATATTATCTTGTTTTCTTGTTATTTTTTCCCACTTTCCAAAATCAGCAGAATAACGCCTATCATTCTGTCCTTATCTTTAGGGTTGCTTTCGGCGATAAGTAAAGTAAGTGCCGTTAGCACATTAGAATAACCTTTTATAATATACTCTTTTAATGTTGTAGTAGCCCACCGGCGAAATCTTGTGGCATTCAGCGAATTAACGCGATATCCTATAGATAAAACCAAATCTAAATTATAATATTCTATCTTTCTAACAATTTTCCTGTCACCTTCTTTTTGAACTGTTTCCA
>JAJYQS010000097.1 GCA_021794475.1 bacterium
ACTGTACTAATTGTGCAGGTACTGTAGAAAAAAGCATAAAGAAGCTTCAAGGCATCGATAAAGTGACGGTTAACTTTGTCGGTGAGAGCGGCTCTGTCATTTATGACCCGTCCATAATTTCAAAAGACGATATCTTTAAAGCCGTTAAGAACGGCGGATATAAAGCAATAGATTTGAGCAGTGTCGATAATAGCGGTTCTGCAAGTATACAAGACAACACGGGCAAGGGTCACGTAAATATTGGCACCGGTGAAAATCAAGCACACGGAATAAAAGCCGCAAACCATGAGTCTATAACTTTAGGCGAGCAGCAAGACGCGCTAAATAATGTTCAGGCAGCGTTAAAAAATTTACACGGCTATAGCAAATTAAAATTTATATCTGCTCTGTTATATAGTGCATTATTTGGAAATATTCCCGATTGGAAAAAAGATTATTACTGGGTTGTTTTTACGTTTATTTTAGCCGTCCCCGTAGTTTTCCTTACTTATATGAAATTTATTGATGTTTTCGATATTTCAAATTTTTATAGGGCGCATACGGCTGCAGTTATTATCATATTATTTTTGATTGCGACGATTGTCCAGTTCAGCGCAGGTTTTACATTTTATAAAGGAGCATACTATTCGCTTAAAAACGGTTCCTCCAATATGGATGTGCTCGTCTCCTTGGGAATTACAGCCGCATATTTCTATTCTGTAGCTTCTGTTTTTTTGATTAGAGGCTCTCTGTATTTTGATACCGCAGTTCTGTTAATTCTTTTTATAAGATTCGGAAAACTTCTTGAAAAAATATCAAAAGAAAAGGCTGCTTCTTCGCTTAAATCCCTTTTTAAACTTCAGGCTAATAAAGCAAATTTAATAGACAATAAAGGAAATATTGAAGAAATAGATGCTAAAGACGTAAAGACAGGCGATACGCTTCTTGTTAAAAAAGGAGAAAAAATACCTGTTGACGGGGAGATTATTGAAGGCGAAACATTGATTGACGAATCTATGCTCAGCGGAGAGCCTGTTCCTGTGGAAAAAAAGACAGGAGCTCAGGTTACAGGTTCAACAATTAACAGCGGAAACATTATAAAAATTAAAGCGGTGCAGGTGGGCGCAAATACTGTATTATCGCAAATTGTCAGACTGGTCGAAGATGCTCAGGCGGATAAAGCCCCTATTCAAAGGATAGCCGATAATGTAACAAATTATTTTGTACCTGTCGTAGTCATAATATCTCTTATAACTTTCATTTTATGGAAATTTGCTTTTCATGAAAGTCTTTTGTTTGCTATATCTGCCTCAATTGCCGTTCTCGTGATTGCGTGTCCATGCGCTATGGGTCTTGCAACGCCTATGGCTCTTATGATAGGAAGCGCAGTCGGACTTGAAAAAGGCATATTAATTAAAAAATCTTCCGCACTTGAAGAATTGGCAAGGATTAATGCTGTCGTATTTGATAAAACGGGAACGGTAACCTATGGCAAGCCTGAAATAACGGACGTAATTCCAATAGCCTCCGGCAATGTCAATCCTGCATCTTCTTCATCTCTTTCAGCCGCAGTGTACTCTGAAGATGAAATTTTGTCTATTGCCGCATTCGGCGAAAAATTTTCTTCTCACCCAATCGCAAAGGCTATAACAGAAAAATGGGAGAAGACTATTAAAAACGGCGGTAAAAATGTTAATAGATTTAATAAATCAAATAAGTTTAACCGGACGAATGATTTAATGAATGATTTGAACGGCGCGTTAATAGATAACGAAGTTCATGCTGACGGCATAAATAATTTTATAAAAAATTATAATTATAAAGAAATAGGCGGATACGGGTTAAGTTTTACATATAACGGGAATAATATATTAATCGGCAAAAAAGAACTCTTTGGCAATGCGGCTAAATATATAGACGGAAAATATACCGATAACGGCGGAAATAAAAGCGGAAATAAAAAAGATGCTGCGGAAATTGAAATAATAAACAGGGCAGAGTTTGAAGCATTAGAAAAAAAATTAAGCTCGGACAGAAAAACTGTAATAGGCATCGCCGTTGATTCTAAAATAATCGGTATAATTGCTATGTCGGATAAAATAAAAGAGGATGCCGAAGAAACCGTCGAAAAACTGAAAGCGATAGGGATAGATTCATACCTTCTGACGGGCGATAATTTAAAATCTGCTGAATTAACCGCTTCAAAAATTGGAATAAAATTTCAAAATATTATCGCAAATGTTTTACCGCAGGATAAATTAAAAGAAATAGAAAAACTTAAAAATAAAAATTTAAAAGTCGCAATGATAGGAGACGGTATTAACGATGCGCCGGCTCTTGCAGCAGCCGATGTAGGAATAGCTATCGGAAGCGGAACCGATGTGGCGCGTGAAACAGGTGATGTCGTTCTTGTAAAAAGCGATATTAAAGACGTGTATAAAAGTATATCGTTGGGCAGAAAAACATTAAGCAAGATCAAACAGAATTTATTTTGGGCATTTTTTTTTAATGGATTAGGCATTCCTTTTGCAGCCGGTATTTTTTATCATTTTACGGGATGGCTTCTTCCGCCGGCTATTGCCGGAGCCGCAATGGCTGTTTCAAGTATAACCGTATCTCTTAATTCTTTGCTGCTAAAGGGATATACAAAAAAAATGAATTTATTATAACTATAATTGTTTTTTTTTATTTATTTTATTTTCTGTGCCGCTCAAAAGTCTTGTGATATTTGGAATATGTTTAAATATTATCAATAAAGAAATAAAGCATGATGCAGTAAAGAAATCTATATTTCTTAAACTGTAAAAGACAAGGAATGGCATAAAAAAAGCCGCCGTAATTGACGACAGAGAAACATATCTGCTTAAGAAGAGCATTACTATAAAGATCGCCAGCGCCAGCAGTACAGCCTCCGGCGATACTGAGGCAAAGACGCCGAGAGCTGTTGCAACTCCCTTGCCGCCTTTAAATTTTATATAAATTGAATAACAGTGTCCGATTATAGGCGCAATCATTATAATAGACAGCATAAGAAACGAAAAATGAAAAAATTTATAATATTTAAAGGCGATATAAACGGGTATAAAGCCTTTTAGCGCATCCGCCGCCAAGGTTATTATACCGTATTTTTTCCCGATTACCCTTGATACGTTGGTTGCCCCAAGATTTCCGCTGCCGGTTTTAGAAAGGTCAAATCCGCCGACTAATCTTGCTATTATCGCGGATGTCGGAAAACTCCCCAGCAGATATGTTATCAGAATGTAAATAATGCAAGTAAGTATATGATTCATTTTGCCTAATGTTTTTATCTGTAAATGTGATGTTGTTTATAGTAAAATATTACCATGAAATGATATTGCCGTACCTAATTAATGAATTAAGCTATTATATAATATTATTTTAAAATTATAAATAAATTATATGCAGAATAAATAAACGGGTATCAAACTGAAAAATATTAAAAATAATCAGAGGAGGCTGTAATACATTGAATATTCTTATAGGAACGGGCAATAAGCATAAATTTCAAGAAATTTCATTTATTATGAAAGACTGCCATGATGTTAGGCTTACTTACGCCGATGCTCTGTTTGGTCCGAAAAATATTGTCGAAGACGGATTAACCTATAAAGATAATGCCTTAATAAAGGCGGAAGCATATTATGCTCTGCTAAAAAATAACGTTCAAAACAACGGCAATAATAATATAGACTACATTATATCCGAAGATACGGGATTGGAAGTTAAATGCCTTAATAATGAGCCCGGATTATATACGGCGAGATATTCTGAACTGGATGGCGCCGCCGCCGCAACAGTTCCGGCAAATGTAAACGGCAAAGACAATATTGTGGATATCAGGATTAATAATATTAATAAACTTCTAAATAAGATGAAAGCTAATAAGAAGGACTGTATTGACGGCAGGGAAGCCAAATTTGTCTGCTGGGCATGTTTATATGACGTAAGGAATGGGAAGCACAATTTCTTCTATGGCGAATTGAACGGCTCAATTACGGAAAGTCTCGCCGGTGCAGCGGGATTTGGATACGACCCCGTATTTTATGTTCCTGAGTTTAATAAAACCCTTGCAGAGCTTAGCGAAGAAATAAAAAATAAAATATCCCACAGAGCAACTGCTATTAACAAAGTAATAGATTTTATCAATCTTAATAATAAATAACAGCTCAGTAACAAATCATAGCAAATTCAACCATCATTGCGTATTGCCGGCTGCTGTTTATTAAAGAATATTTTTTAACTAAACAAATGAATATTAGTGTTAACGGACTTTGTATATCATAGAACTTAAGGCGCTTAATCCGTTGTTAATTTTTAATGTTGCCTGATAAACATACACGCCCGGTTTGGTAGCAGGCGGTATCTTAACGTTCAGTTCCGTTTTGTACTTTCCTTCCCTGCTTATACTGGTCGTAGAAACATGATTGTAATAAATCTTTCCGTTTATACCCTCAAGCAGTCTGTCTTCTGTAATAGCAGAATTTTGTATACTTGTTCTGGTTCCCAGAACATTGTATGACATAATTAATTTTATTGTTTTACCAGGTGTTATTGTTTCAGGATGTATTGCAATTTTTAAGTTAGAAACCAAAACCCCTTTTATCTGTTTAAAATTAAATTTAAAATTACTTGACGGGTCGTATATAGCTTCGTTGCTGGCAAGCTGATAAGGGAGATTAAGCATTGAAAGCCCCCTTATGTTTCCTTCTCTTGTGACTACATATTTTCCGGTTGCATATCCCACGCCGTACCCGATTGACAGTCCGGCTGCGGTACCTATTATTGCGCCTATAGGTCCGCCCGTTAATGCTCCTATAACGAAGCCTGTTCCCGCTCCGAATATTGCGCCCGTAGTACCGCTTGCTGCGGTGGCTCTTGAGGTTGCGCATCCGCTAAGAGAAGATGACACAATGAAGATAGATAAAATTAAAATTATTATTACAGAAGATTTTTTTTTATAGTTTATATCTTTAAAATTCATTTCAGCGCCTCTTGAATATGCTAAACTTATTAATATTTAATAATTAAATAACTGCTCAATAATAACAAATTATTATTATGATAATGCATAATAGCATAAAATGCAAGAGCTGAATCGTATTTTTATACTAAATATATTTATATCTTCGTTTATTTTATTTAGATTTTTTCACTAAGTTTAAGAAGATAAAACCGAGAGATATAGCTCTTTTTATCTGATATATAAATGAATTTTGTTTTTTTATATCTTTTTTAGTGAATCTGAACTTTGGTTTTATCTTATTTTCATTATTATCTGTCATTTTTTCGCCTTTTTAAATTTTGATTTTTTCATGGAATTATTTTCCAGCCCGGTTTTGCCTGAAGTTTATATAAAAATGAATAATGAAGACCTACTTTATACCAGCCGCCGGCTTTCCCAACTTCTGCCACGGAATAGTCAAGATTTCTTCCGTACTCCGGATATTCTTTTCTGTTTCTTGCCACAGGGTATACAGCTATGGTTCCGGCAAGTCCGTTAAAAAATCCTTCTTTCATTGAAGCGACGCAAAGCCCGGGAGTATCTGCCATAGACGCATTGTGCGACGGTTCTTTGCCTTCGACCATATCCGCTATATTTAACGCTGCAGCCTTACCCGATAATTCAGCCGTGTATCCGGTTCTTGGAGGCGCAGGGCTTATTGTTGTACCGTTAGGACTTTTGTTTGGTTTAGATAAAGGTCCGGGAGGGGCAAAGTTAATTCCTGCCGCAAAAATATTCTTATATAATTGAGTCTGATATGTTTTTGGCCAGTCCGGACCGTCTAATTCTTCATAAGATTTTCCGTACGCAGCGTCAACTTTTATGAATCCTGCAGGATTGCAAATCTTTTCTTTTATATCTTCCCCGTTTTTTCCTATCCATTTTATAGAATTTCCTGTAAAAGGAGGAAGGAGCATAGCAAAATTGCAGTCCAGTTCTTTGAACTCGCCGTCTATATTTTCAGTGTATATTTTTTTATCATCTATTTTATGCACATGACTTCTTATCTGATATTTAATATCGCAATAATTAAATACCCCTTCAGCCATCATCTCCGAAGTATATATTAAGGATTCTTTCCTTACTTCAACGCCGTCCATACCGAAATCGCCAAGTTTGGGCTCGTTTGAAAGCCATGTTATTTCTGCCCTGTCCCTCAGTTTTCTTTCAACAAGGTCATAATGAATATTTGCGATATATTCAAAAGCGGCTCCTTGGCATGTCGCAGTTCCGTGTCCTGTCCCGACAAAAATTTTAGCCTTATCGCCCTTTTTCATTCTTTCAATTAATGCAAGATAGTTTTTTGCGGTATCCATTGCGTGATGCGGAGTGCAGATTGAATTATTATAACCGAATTCAGGATTTAAATTTTCGGTAGCTTCAAAATTTAGTTTAGGACCCGTAGCCATAAGCAAAAAATCATATTCTATTTTATTTTGATTTGCCTCGCCGATATTCGCAGAATTAATATTATTCGGCTTGTTTATATTTGCGTTTTCATTGTAAGCCTTGCCGTTAGTTGAATGTTGTTTCCCGTTTGCGTTTTCAGAGAGCATTTTGCCGCTATGCTTATTATTAAGGTTTTTGACATCGGAATCAATATCCGAAGGCTCGATGATGACGAAATTATTATCGGGATGAACTTCTTTTATAAACGCATGTTTAAAGTTAATATTTACTTTATCGTATATTTTTTTCAAATTAAATTGAGTCTTCTCCGCTTTCATTTTATTAACCCCTACCCATACTAAAGAAGGCAGGTAATTAAATGTTGTGTTAGGCGTGATTACCGTTATTTCATGTGTCCCTTTATTTTTTAAAATATCATTAAGAATCAAGGCGCCGTAATGTCCGGCAAAGCCGCTTCCGGCAATTAAAATTTTAGCCATTTTTATTATCTCCTCCTAAAAATTTAAATTTACACCTATTTTCGTAATTAATCAACATTATAATTATAACATTTTTATATATAAATATATATATAAAAATATATATATATTTATATTATTTGTATAACGGTTATGCAAATTATAATTTTGCCGCTTGGTTTTTTTAATAATTAAACTTATAATAAAGCTATAAAAACTAACGAAAATAATAAAGCTAATGAAAAAAGACAATAAAAAAAATGATGCGGCAGCAATACTTGAAATAGTCGGATTGGCATATAACGGCTATGGAGTAGGTAAAGAGCAGGATAAATGCAGCGACAAGATAACATTTGTCGACCATGCCTGCCCGGGCGATATAGCGGAAGTTGTTATTTACGAAGAGCATAAACGGTACGGTTTTGGAAAGATTAATAAAATTGTTAGCCCTTCCGCTTTTCGTGTAAAACCTGTATGCCGGTATTTTACGCTCTGCGGCGGATGCAATTATCTTAATATATCTTATGAAACAGAAGTTTACTGGAAGAAAAAAATATTTGCAGATAATTTTGCGAAAGCCGGATTGTCTATCGATAATAATAAGCTGTATGAAACAATAGACATAATAAAATCTGAAAATGTTTTGCATTACAGACAAAAAATAAGTTTAAAAGTTCATTCGGACGAAGCCATAGGATTATTTAAAAAGAATTCTCATTGCGTCGTAGACATAGATTACTGCTATCTTGCAAGCGGCAGTATAAATACAATGATAGAAACGCTCAGGAACTTTTTTCTTAAAAACAATAAAAGTCTGCTGAAAAAGATTAAATCAATAATTTTAACCGACGTAGAAGCGCGAAGCGCAATATTGCAATTAAAAGAAGAATTTTCGGGGAAAGAAAAAAAATTATTATCAAATCTGGATATAACTAAAATTTATATAGAATTCAACGGAAAAAAAGAAAAGATAGAAAAAAAAATAGACACGCAGGAAATAAGAAAAACTATGAAAATAAAAGAAGATATTACCGGCGGCGCAGAAGCCGAAGACGCAGAAGAGGCTAAAGACGCCGCCGATGATGATATTTATATTAGTGCTGATATAAAAGAAATTAACGCAGGGCGCAGACAAATTTGCAGCAATAATTATTTTGACGCTGCCTACGATTATTTTACGTTGTCCGGTATTAAATTTGCTTACGAATCTTTTTCGTTTATTCAGGTGAATAAAAAACAAAACGAAAATTTAATAAATCTTATAATAAAATATTTGACCGATTATCAAACTAAGCGCTGCGGCATACTAAACAAGGATAATTTTTTATTTGATAAAGCGCTTGACCTGTTTTGCGGCTATGGAAATTTAACATTCTTTGCCTTGCCGTTTGTTTCGCAAATGACGGGGGTAGAATCTAATATTTATTCGATAGAACTTGCAAATCAAAACATAATATTGAATAATAATTTGATTGAACGGATTGAACGCTGCATACCCGACAGATATAAAAAGCACAGTTATAAAAAGCAGCCGTTTATCTCATTTATCAATGAAGATGTTGAAAAATTTTTAATAAATGCGGTGAAAAATAATTCAAGTTATGATTTAATAATGATAGACCCGCCAAGGGCTGGTATCAAAGGTTTAGTGGGCTATATAGCAGAGTTGAATCCTAAATTGGTTATTTATCTTTCATGCGACCATATGACATTATTGCGGGATTTAAAGGAATTTGTTCAGGAAGGCTATTTTATAGATGACATAAAACTGATAGATATGTTTCCGCGTACTTATCATACTGAATCTTTAGTTTTTTTAAAAAATGAAAAAATAATTAATAAGAATAAATCAAATTAATCTAATCTACTAATTATTCATAATGCTTACATTGAGTATTATGTCCGGAGGGTTTGCATGAAAATATTAATAACAGGCGGGGCCGGGTTTATCGGGAGTAATGTAGCCGATATGCTTATTGCAAAAAAACATGATGCAGTCATAATAGATAATCTTTCAAGCGGTTTTGAATATAATGTAAATAAGGAAGCAAAATTAATAAAAGCCGATATTACCGATTTTGATAAAATTGAAAAAATATTCAATGAAGAAAAACCGGAAATAATATACCATTTTGCAGCGCAGATTGACGTCAGAAAATCAGTTTCCGACCCGATATTTGACGCTAAGACAAATATTATGGCGACGCTTAATCTGATTAAACTTTCTAATGATTTTAAAATCAAAAAATTTATATTTTCTTCAACCGGCGGCGCTATTTACGGCGATACCGACGACAGACCGACCAAAGAAGAACATTCGGAATGGCCGTTATCTCCTTACGGTATTGCAAAGCTTGCGACCGATAAATTTCTAAATTTTTATTATGAAATATTCGGTTTAAAATATGTTTCGCTGCGTTACGGCAATGTGTACGGTCCAAGGCAGAATCCATACGGCGAAGCAGGTGTTGTAGCCATATTTTTAAATAAGATGCTTAAGAACGAACAGCCGATTATTAACGGCGACGGCAAGCAGACAAGGGATTATACGTATATTGACGATGTAGTAAAAGCAAATATCCTCGCACTTGAAAATATAGATAAAATCGGCATATATAACGTAGGTACATCGATAGAAATCAGCGTTAACGATTTATTTACAGAAATTAATAAAAATTTTGGCGGCAAGTTTAAAGAAATCCATGGTCCAGCTAAACTCGGAGAACAGAAAACAAGCTGCTTAAATTATGAAAAAATAAAAAAAGATATGGGTTTTGAGCCGGAGATTAATTTTAGCGAAGGCATAAAAAAAACTTATGAGTGGTTTAAAAACCTATAATTTTATGGCATAAAACAATATAATATAAAATAATTAATATAAAAAAATATAAATTATGACCAAAAATGAACGCAAAACGACATTTCTTTTAAGTTTATCACATTTTTTCTGCCATGTTGCAATACTGACGTTTCCGGCAATATTGATTCTTTTGAAGGCGAAATTTCATGTAAATTTTGCAACGCTCGGTATAGTTGCAGGCGTGTACCTGTTCCTGTTCGGCGCAGGCTCTCTGCCGATCGGCTTTATCGCAGACAGGATGAATAAAAATTTACTGCTCAGGATTTATCTGCTCGGTATGTCGTTAAGCGCATTTTTGGCGGCTTTATCCGGAAATTTTTATATTTTCGCTATTTTTATTATATTAATGGGATTAGTCGGAAGTATTTATCATCCTGTAGGATTAAGCATTATGTCTTTTGTAAAAACGGATAAACTGAGAGGTTTTGCCATTCACGGGATAGCCGGAACTTTAGGCGTAGCTTTAAGCGCAGCATTTGCGGGATTTTTAGGCTATTATTTCGGATATAATGCGCCTTATTTAATATTAGGTTTGATTTTTTTATCTATTTTTGTTTATTCTTTTTTTGTCAAAATTGAAAACAATAAAATAAACAATACAAAAGCAGCTCATACAAAAGAAGACAAGATACAAAACGAAAACATTAAATCTTTTTTTAATGACTTTTTTCACAGAAATATAGCATTTATTTTTATAGTTGAATTTTTAAACGGTTTCGTTTTTCAGGGAGTGTTCTCTTTTCTGCCCGCTTATACAGGGATGAAGCTGAAAAATTTTTTATTTTTTCATAATCAGACCGTTGCGGCAGGCAGTTTTTATGTGACTATAGCGCTGCTGGTCGGCGTTTTATTTCAATATTCAAGCACCTATATTACAAAAAGATATAAGCCGAACAGCATATTTTCCGTTTTAATATTAATATCCGGTCTATTTATATTAATATCCGGTTTTTCAGCGGGGTTTATTCTATTTTTTTCTATACTGCTGTATTCCGCCTTCAGTTTCTCAATGAACCCTATCTCAAATCTTCTAATCAGCAGGAATGCAAAAGAATATTACAGGTCGGCGGCTTACGGGATATTCTTTTTTGCCGGATTCGGCATAGGTTCTGTTGCGGCGCCTATAGGAGGTTTTATAGCCAGCAGTTTTAAATTAAGCGATACGTTTATATTTTATGGAATTATAGCCCTGATTTCTTTTACGATATCTCTATTTATAACTAATTATAACGTTGGCGATGCTGCGGCGGAATAAAATATTATGCATGGAAGCCATTACATAGTTATTACGGCAATTGTTCTGCTTTCTATTGCCTCAATAGGCGGAATTTTAACTAACTACTTTAAAATTCCGTACACATCTATGCTTGTTATTATCGGTCTCATTGTAGGTATTTTCCATATTTTTCCCAATTTAAAAATAACCCCGACCTTGATTTATTATGTTTTTCTTCCGATTATTATTTTTGAAGGGGCGGTTAATATAAAGATTGCTCCATTAATGTCAAACGCCGTTCCTATTGGTATATTGTCTATTTTCGGCACTATCGTTTCAGCAGTTTTTATAGGTATAGTTTTTCATTTTATTCTGGATTTTCCGTTAAAACAGGCTTTAATATTCGGGGCTATAATTACTCCTACCGACCCTATTTCAATACTTGCATTATTAAAAAATAGCGCAAAAAAAAATTCCGGCGTCGGCGATTATAACGGCGATAACAACGATGGCATTAAAACGGTGCTTGAAGGAGAAAGTCTTTTTAACGACGGAATAAGTCTCGTGCTGTTTGAAGTTTTTTTAGGGTTAAATTTTCACAATGCGGGATTGATTTTTTTAAAAGGCGATATTTTAAATATATTTAAATATATTTTCGGAATAATCGGCATATCAGCGCTTAAGTTTTTATATGAAGCGCTTGGAGGTTCAATACTTGGTGTTGCACTTGGCTATGCAGTATCTTTTTTACTGTCTCTTACGGTAGATTATTTAACGGAAATAATGATATCCCTTCTGCTTGCTTATGTATCTTTGATATTCGCATATTATTTGCATGTTTCTTTTATAATGGCTATAATATTTAGTGGCATAGTATTGGCAAACTTCGGATTTGAGAAAAAAGTATCAAGTAAAGCGGTGGAAGTATTTCCTGTGATTATTGAATATTTAGCTTTTATTATTAATTCAGTCCTCTTTCTTATTATAGGGATAGAGATTAATTTGTTTAAAATTTTAAACTTATGGATTATTTCAATTTTCTTAATATTTCTTGTTATACTGTCAAGGTTTATAGCGGTGTACCTGTTTGCTCCGCTAAGCGATAAAATTGTTAATAAGCTTAGACATAAAATTAAGACATTTTCGCAGAGTATAAATTTAAATAAGCGGTATAAAAGATTTCTTGTATTTGGAGGACTGAGGGGTGCATTGCCTATTGCTATGGCATTGTCTCTGCCTTTAGATTTGCATATGAGGTCTAAAATAATAACATATGTTTTTATTTCGGTTCTTTTTTCGTTAACCGTGCAGGCAATAATTTTCGATATTTTTTCGAAAAAAAAATTAAAAAAGGTTAAAGTGTAGCTGACCCGATTACAGGCTAAATTACACAATTACGGGAATTCAATTTAGATGGAAAAAATAAAAAAATATAAGACGGCCGGTCTCCTTTTAGATAGGCTGCATATTGTACAAAATGCGCATGGCTTTATAGACGAACAATCCATAGAGCTTATTGCAGACGAATTAAATATGTCAAAAGCGGAAGTTTACGGCGCAGCAACATATTACAAAGATTTTATTGTACAGCGGAACGACATCAAAAATAACAATATTAAAAACAATGTCAATTTATCAGAAAATAACCATAAAGCGAGCGATAATAAACTTAGTGTTGCAAACGACGATGTTTTTTCTAAAACAAAATTTGTTTTCAAGAGGGCAGGAAAAGTAAATCCGCTCTCATTAGACGATTATAAAAATCAGCATGGATTTAAAGGGCTTGAAAATGCGTTATCTTTAATTAATCCAATCATATTTTCCGGCGGCAAGTCCTCCGTCAGCTCGGCTGTGAATACTGGAAGCGATAAAAATACGAAAATTATCATCGATATTTTAAAAAAATCAGGCTTAAAAGGCAGGGGTGGCGCAGGTTTTCCGGTGGGCATAAAATGGGAAACTGTTCTTAATACAAATACAGTCGGAATGAAAGAATCAGAATACAATGATACAAAATGCAATATAAATCTTAATCTTAATCTTAATAATATAGATAATACAGAGAATAAAGTAAATAATAATAGAAAAGTTCATAATGATATAAATGATAACAATGAGATATATTATAACGGTGTAAATATTAACGATAATCTCTTAAATGAAAAAGGAAAACAAGAGATAGGAAACAGAGAGGCAGAATACAGCGAAAAATACATAGTGTGCAACGGAGACGAGGGCGACGAAGGTGCGTTTGCCGACAGATTAATTCTTGAGTATGACCCATTTATGCTTATAGAAGGTATGCTTATAGCTGCGGTCACAATTTGCGCAGAATACGGTTTTATTTACATCAGGTCAGATTACAAAAACGGTATTGAAAAATTGCAGAATGCTATAGATTTATGCTATAAGTCAAATTATCTCGGTAAGAATATTTTAAATACCGGATGCAATTTTGATTTAAAAATAATAGCAGGAGGCGGAAATTATGTTTGCGGCGAAGAGACGGCACTTTTGGAAAGCATTGAAAATAGAAGGGGCATGGTAAGAGTCCGCCCGCCTGTTCCGGCTGTTTCAGGTCTTTACGGTAAACCTACTATCTTAAATAATGTAACGACTTTTGCGTCGGTTGCGTATATTTTCGGCGAGTTTAATATTAATCTTGATTTAAGCGTAAATTTAATTGGTACTGCAGATGAAGAAGATGAAAATAAAGAAGAAAATAAATATAAATATAAAGACAAAGAGAAAGGTGATAAAGACATAAAGTTTAATGATAAGCCGGATTTGAAATATTTGGATAAATTAAATGTTCCGAAAGTACCTTTTCCGTTTCAGCTGTCTGGAGCAGTGAAATTTCCCGGTCTTTACGAATTAGACAACGATATATCGTTGAAAGAATTGCTATATGATTTCGGCGGAGGGCCTCTGCAGGATAATATGCAATTTAAAGCAGTACAGATAGGCGGACCGCTGGGCGCCTTTTTCCCGTTGTATGGCGGTTATGCCGGCGAATTTTTAAATATTAAACTTACATATGAAGATGTAGCGAAAAAGGCAGGAATGCTTGGGCATGGCGGCATAGTAGTCTATGCGGAAGATGCGGATATAAAGGATATTTTAAATAAAACGTTAGATTTTTGCATTGAGGAATCGTGCGGAAAATGTGCGCCCTGCAGAATCGGTTCTGTCAGATTAAAAGAATTGTTTGAAAGAATATTCAAGTCGAATCGTAATGATAATATTAAAAACGATAATCTTAATGTAATTTATGAAATTCTTGAAACTATGAAATATTTATCTCTATGCGGATTGGGAAGCGGAATAACTTTGCCGGTAGAAAGCCTTTTGAAATATTTCGGCGATGAAATATTTATTTAATTTATTTATCTATTAAATTAAATAAAATAAATAAATTAAATAAAATAAATAAAAATTTATAAATATTTTTAAATATTCGGAGCTGTTATGTATATTTTATTTTATTTAACGTATTTAATGTTATTTCTTCTTAATTTGGGAAACAAACATATAAACTGAATAATATAGGCATGATATGATAACTATAGAAATAGACGGCAATATAATTGATGCGGAAGAAGGCGCAATTCTTCTTGACGCTGCAAATAAAGCGGGAATTGCAATACCGTCGCTGTGCGCCTCAAAAAATCTTTTACCTTACGGGGCATGCAGAATGTGCGCCGTTGAAGCGGAAGGTAAAAAAGGTTATATATATGCATGCTCCACGCATATTGTCGAAGGTATGAAAATAAAGACATATTCGGAAAAACTTTTTGCTCTAAAACGTACATTAATTGAACTTTATCTTTCCGATCACCCTAATGACTGCCTTACGTGTCCGCAGAATTTAGATTGCGAATTGCAGAAATGGGCTGCCTATTTCGGGGTTAGAAAAATACGATATAGGGGTAAAAGTCATTTGCTGAGCGAGATTGACGAATCAAATCCTTATTTCAGATTTGACCCTTCAAGATGTATTGTCTGCGCAAGGTGCGTAAGGGCCTGCGGCGAAATTCAGGGCAATTTTGCATTGACTATTACAGGAAGAGGGTTCGATTCTATTATAAAATCCGTTAAAAGAGGTGCAAATAATCTAAATTTGCCGGCAATTAATAAAATTAATAAAGGTTTTATCGTCGGTAATAATAAAAATAATAAAATAAACAGTGCGGTAAAAAGCAATGTTGATACAAATTTCGGCGGTGATAATGAGAATACGGATAAAGCAGATAATTTTATAAATTCCGAGTGTGTTTCTTGCGGAGCTTGCGTAAAAGAATGTCCCACAGCGGCATTGACGGAAAACAATTTATTCGAATCAGGAAAAGCTTTTTCAAAAATAAAGACAACCTGCGCATATTGCGGAGTGGGATGTTCGTTTGAGGTTCAATATAAAGGCGATAATATAATAAGGATGATTCCCGTTGACGACAGTCTGTCAAATTACGGTCATTCCTGTATCAAGGGGCGTTTTGCATGGGGTTATGTTAAAAGCAAAGATAGACTGACGAAGCCGCTTTTGAGAAATAATTTAAATGAAGAATTTAGAGAAGTTTCATGGGAAGAAGCCTATAGCTATATTGCTGAAAAATTTATAGAACTGCAGTATAAATACGGCATTAAATCAATTGGAGCTATAAGTTCTTCAAGATGCACAAACGAAGAAAATTATTTAATGCAAAAAATGGTCAGAACCGTTTTTAAAAATAATAATATCGATACTTGCGCAAGGGTCTGCCACCAGCCTACCGGATATGCGCTTGGCGTCGCTTTCGGCGCAGGCGCAGGGACTCAGGATTTAAGTTCTATGTTTAGTTCAGATTTAATTATGCTCATAGGAGCAAATCCCACGGAAGCTCATCCTGTAGTCGGCGCATTTATAAGAAAAATGGCTAGAAAAGGAACTGATTTAATTGTTATAGACCCGCGTATAACGGAAGCTGCAAGATCTGCGAACGTGCAGGCAAAATTTCATTTAAGACCGAAACCGGGAACAAATGTAGCTCTTTTAAATGCTTTTGCTTACACGATAATTAAAGAAGGACTTTTAAAACATGATTTTATTAAAGCTAGGTGCAATATTGAAAGTTTTAATTTATGGGAGAAATTTATTTTAAACGATGATAATTCCCTTGAAGCGGCGGAAGTTATAACGGGAGTTCCCGCTAATGAAATTAAAGAGGCGGCGATGCTATACGCAAGAGCTAAAAATGCCTCAATATTTTACGGACTCGGCGTAACGGAACATTTGCAGGGTTCAAGCGGCGTACTTGCGATAGCCAATCTTGCAATGCTGACTGGCAATATCGGCAGAAAGGGCGTCGGGGTTAGTCCTTTAAGAGGGCAGAATAATGTACAGGGAGCTGCCGATATGGGAGCAGAACCGGCTACCCTGCCAGGCTATCGTCATATATCGGATGACAGAGCCAGAGAGTTATTTGAAAAAGAATGGAAAGTAAAATTGGATAGCGAACCCGGCATGAGGCTTCCCGATATGCTCAGGAATGCTTTAGCCGGAAGATTTAAGGGGCTTTATATCTTTGGTGAAGATATTGTTCAGACCGACCCTGATTCTAATCGTATAATAGAATCTTTAAAGTCTATGGATTTAGTTGTAGTGCACGACTTATTTAAGACCGTCACTTCAGAATATGCTCATGTGATACTTCCCGGTTCATCATTTCTTGAAAAAGACGGAACGTTCACAAACTGGGAAAGAAGAATCCAGAGAGTCAGAAAGGTGCTTGAACCTGCTGCAGGAAAACAGGACTGGCAGATTATTGAAGATTTAAGCAGGTATTTAACAGAGCATGGCGGCAAATACAAATATGAATCGGGTAATTTAGCGGCTGCTTTTGTAAAATCTGATACTAAATCTGCGAAGGCTGCGGCAGAAGAAGATAACAGGCAGACGCCGCTGTCTGCAGCCGACAATAAGAGCTTCGGTAATCATAAGGCAGATTTAGATTATACGCATCCTTCTGAAGTTATGGATGAAATAGCAAGACTTACGCCGTCTTTTGCATTGGTGAGTTATAAAAAATTAGATAATAAGCCTTATTCCATTCAATGGCCCTGCAATGAAAATGCCCCGAACGGAACAGATATTTTACATAAAGACGCTTTTATCGGACAGAAAGGAAGATTTCTCATTACATCTTTTGCGGGGTCTAAAGACCGCACCGACAGGCAGTATCCTTTTATTCTTACAACAGTCAGAAATTTGTTTCAGTATAATTCTGCAAACAATACGAGGCGCACCGAAAACAATTTATGGTATTGCGAAGATTATTTAGAGATAAGCAAAGAAGATGTGGAAACATTAAATATAGAAAACGGCGAAACTGTTCTAATTGAAAGCAGGAAAGGAAAAATTAATTTGACGGCAAATATAAGCCGCAGAGTTATGAAAGGCGTGGTTGCAACGACGTTTCATTTCCCTGAATTAAAAACCAATGTATTAACCAGCGATTACTCGGACTGGTCAACTGAAACTCCTGAATATAAAGTAACGGCTGTTAATATTAAAAAAATTGAAATCGCCAAAAGCGCTAAAAAAGAATCAAGTGTATCCGCAGACGCAGATTATAGGCAAACTGAAACATACGATGAAGAAGCTGCAAGAATGTTTAATGATCTGACTAAAACTTTCGAAGCTTACGACCGTGAAACGGCGGATAGAGAAATAGCTGCACACATAAAAAAATACTGGGAAAAAGAGCTAATCGAAAGACTTATTAAATTAAAATTGCTAAATTAAAAATAATTTAAATAATTTCTTGCTCTAATTTCCACCAATCTTTAATTTAATAAAATACAGGTTTTATTGTTTTTGCTATTAATTCGCCTGCCGTATTTTTAGATGCCGTTATATTTACGGTCTGTCCTTTTTTGTAGTCGGAACAAGAGGCTGCCTTCAAATTAACTCCGACGCCGCCATAGCATACCGTTGAACTGTTTATTTCAAAAAGCAGAGGTGTTGTTCTGCCTGATAATTTTAATGCCGAATTATTTATAGTAATGATTGTCCCTGTATAAAAAAGAGTATTTTTATGGAATAATGGAAGCGGACCGACAATATGAGGCGCAGCGGCTTCAGAGTTAGACAAAAACAATGATGATGCCGCCGCAAAAAGAAATGCGAGAAGTATTAAGAAGACGGATGCAGGTTTAATTTTATTTAATATAAAATCTTTAATGCCGGATTTATTATTATTAAAATTTTTTATGTTTTTCGTATTATTATTATGTCTGTCATTTTTATTGTTTTGAATATTTTTTATTTTTATTATACGCATTGAAACATCTCCTTACTGATTTAATTTAACAATAAATTAATCATATGTATTTATTGTAGTCATATTTATATTATAAAATGATTCGCTTTAGCTGAACATACATAATATATCTGCATAACTGTATATTAGTATATAATTTTTTATATATAAGTCATATAATTTTTAAGGTTCTTCAAACCATGAAGTAGGAGTCACCTTAGACGGCAGCGCCGGTATCTGCTGTCTGAAAACTTTGCCGGTCGATGTAGTTACGCCAAGATAATTATTAGCTATAGTAGGCGCAGATGCAACGCCTGAACCCACAACCGTTGATTGAACAGCGCCGCTGGACGCGGTTGCATTATTTATTATCGAAATAGTTCCGGAAGTTGAAACCAATATTGTGCCGCCGCCGTTAAGATAGCTTAAAGCGTACAGCCTTGACGTTCCGTAACCGCAGGCGTCCTGAACGGATGATGGAGTAAATGTCGTGAAATAAACTATGCCGTCGTAAACCGACGGCGCCGATGTCACTTTTTCTCCCTGAGATAACGTTATATACCACCCGTCCGCCGCTTGAACATTTGATAAATTCGTAGTAGAACCGCTCACGCCGGTCTGATTGTAAAGATCCGATTCGTTGATTGGACCGCTTGCAGGACAAGTTAACGGACCGCCTATTCGTGAAGTACTGGCATTAATTGCTATAAATTCATTATTTCTCGATGTGTTTACTTCATTTAAATCTTCCCTGTTTCCGGTGCCGAAAAAGATCCAGAAGTTGCCTAACGTATCTGTTGCAGCTGCCGGTGAAAAGAAAATGTTTAACGGATCGGCGGTTGAAGCATTAGAATCAAAAACCCTGCAGGCATCCCAATTTGATGTGCCGTTAGACTTATAAGGCGATGTATCGTCAGGTATATCGACCGACCATAATTGACCGCCTAAATCCCCGGCATAAAAACCTTCGGTTCTAAAATTCTGGCTTAATACCGGCGTAATTGAAGACGGTATAGAATATTTCATATTTGAATCATTTGACGAACTAAATTCCCATAAAATCTGCTTGTCAACATAGTTAGGAGCGGCAGACGTTCCGGTATTTACGGGATTCGGTTCTGCATACAGCGCATAAAGCGCATCTCCTAAGCTGTTGTTCGACGAATACCCTCCGCCTATAAAAGCGGTGTAAGTTTTTATATATTGCGGAGGCAATAACGGACTTGCGGGGTCTGGATTATTGCCGCAAGCCCCCACTTCTCCGTTTGTTTTTGAATAGTCCGGATTTGGCAGACATACATAAGATATATAAGGCTTAGACCAAGTATTACCCATTGAACTGTCGGTAATATTCCATAACGGATCGGGGTAAGACGAAAGATTTGAAGGATTGGTAACCCCCAATGCATAATAATATGTTCCGCCGTTTCTTTCGCCGCCTATTAAAACAGAGTGCCAGCTGTTCTGCAGACTGTTTTGGTTTATAGAATATTCTGAGCTGCTGACCGGATTAATTTCGGGAGATTCAACAGTTTCCGCTCCTCCGCTCACATAATCGGGAAATATATTGTTAAAGAAAACGTCCGATGCATCCGGCGTAGAATCGACGAATTCTGGAAAATTTAGCGCTGTTCCTACCCCTATCGAACTGTCGTACCATGAGGTTACTTTTGGCAGCAGATTTGGAGGAATATAACCGAAAGCTTCCGTACCTAAAACTTCCGTACCTGTTCCGTAATTGTAAGAATTAGTCGTACTGTCCCATATTGCGGCGTTAAAGGCATGAAGCATACCGTCGTTAGCGCCTACGTAAAGCACCTCGTTCCTTGGTTTTGTGACAGTGTAATACTGTTTAAACGTCTGATAAGATTTGCTTGAATACGGAAAAGGCGGCGGACCGACCAAAACCGGATTAGAATGGAATATAGCGCCTAGCTTCCAGTTATCAGTGGATGAATCAGGGTTTAAAACAAAATTTAAAATATCCGACGCGCAAGCCGATGCCGATGTTGAACATGGACAGATTGTACCGTAGTAATCAGGGCTTGTACTGTCGGAGCTTATATTAAGCATACTGTCTAAATTGCTGTTGCCGCTGCTTGTACTTACGGGATTTATGTCAATTGTTTGCTGTTCTCCCGTGGAAGGATTTAAATAAGACGTTAAAACGGTCCTCGAAGTTGGCGATTCTGTTTTAAGGAGACCCCCTGCCCCGTTTCCGTCATCCCAGTAAGAGTCGCTGGTAATTATCTGCCCGTTTGCTCCTACAGCCGGACCGTAAGGACCGACAAGCTCGTCTTGGGCATTTAAACCGAAAAGATAAATATTACCTTCGCCCCAAAGCGGCTGGTTTAAAGATTTGAAATTTGTGTAATATACATACTGTTGATTAGATGTTTCATTTACGACGGGAGACGTAAAAGAAGCGGTTTGTTTTTCAATCTGATTAAATATTGTTGTCAGAGAAGACTGCAGCTCGTTTAAGTTGTATGCAAGGTAAACAGTGCCGGACAAAGTAAGAGGATTTGCCGGAGAAGCAAGAGAATTTGACAGAAGAATCTCGTTAGAATCAGGATAAACGGCTGTAATCGTTGCGCACTGAAATCCGTCTGCATAAGAACCGCTGTCGTTATTATTGGTTTCGCAATCTGAAGACTGCCAGCCGTTATCGGAGATTGTATCTCCTATCTGCACGCCGTTAGTTGTTCCGAACAGCGACGGAGGAATCTGCAGGAGCGTTCCGGCAGTATTTTCTGCCGTAGCGGAAATATTAGGTATCCCGTTAAGATATACGGGATTATTTATTGTACCCGGATTAATTCCTACGCCTGCGTTTGCGACCTCCTGAATATATGTTCCGCTGCCTACGTTATTTGCATAACCGAATCCGATAATAAAAAGTTCTATGGGATACGAGGAGTCTAAATTGTATAAGTCGTAAACCTCCTGAGGGGTTTCGGAAGACGGAATGCCGTTTGGAGAATTTCCGCCGTTCACGCATAACCTGCTGCCGTAATTACTGTTGTCTGTGTAAATATTAAGAGGAGAAGACGGAACGTCGAGCGGTGACCAATCACAGCCGTCGTTGGCTTCGCCGTCCGTTATAATTATAGAAAAATTTCTTCTGCATGCTTTTGCGGAATCCGCCTGCAGCGAATTTTGAAAATATCCGTACATATCGGCAACGGAATCTGCCGTCGGCGTTCCGCCTCCCGCTTTTAATCCGGAAATAACATTTCCGTCGGGGTCAAGAGCGTTGCTGCCGTAAATAGGGGCTTTCCACAGAAGCCAGTTTATTGCGTTAGACGCTATTTTAGCCGGTTCAAAATAAGGGTCTGTACTGTTTGTCGTGTTCGCTCCCGCAGGTACCGTGTCGGTATTATTTAAAGGATTTAAAGTACCGTCGGTGCTTAAAGGCACGTAAACTACCCAAGGGCTTGCCCATGTTATAGAAGGCTCTCCTTCCGGCGCCTCGCCGCTGTAATCGTAAGAAATAAAATAATATGTAGTTCCGTTATCGTTAATCGTATTGGGACATCCGGCATAACCGTTTATAGAAACAGACTGCCATCCATAATTATAGCCATAATTTAAATAATTGTTTAAAGTGAGTATATAATTATTTCCCGAACCGCCGTAATAAAACAGTGCGAAAGGATAATTCGGATTATTATAGTAATCCAATCTGCCGGTTTCGTTCGGCGTGCCGTCGGCCGTAGTACCCAGTACGGCATAATACGGCGCATCAGCAGTATTCTGAAACGACTCATCATCAGAATAAACGCACATATTTTCTCGTCCGCCCGGAGTTATAGTCTGAGTCTGGTGATTTAGAGTCCCGAAAATCTGCTGGAATGAAGCAAATGCAAAATTTAAATTTGAAAATTCCGGACTGTTTACTATATTGCTTATAGCCAATTTTGCGTTATATATTTTTGAAAACATAGAATTTGAACCCGGCGCCCAAACATATGAAAACTGCTCATTAGTGTGATTAGCATTCCACGTTCTTGCCCAGCTTTCAGGTCTGTCATATCCGCTCGATGATGAATTTTTCCAATAAACGTCTTTATTCCACATCATCGAACCGGATGTGTCTAAAAATATCATTACATTCGGGTTATTAACATTTGTAAGAAACGATGTGTCGGAAGCGTAAGCCGGACTTAAGCCGTACATTCCGGTAACAGCGGCGCCTATAATTATGGTAATTATAAAAAGAAAAAGTATTAAAACGTTTCTGTATATCAATTTGAGCATTAACATCCTAAAGCCGTATATTATTTTTTGTTGCATAATAGCGCACTCCCTACGCCTCGTATACTATCGTACTTTTAAGTTATCATACTTCTAAATTTATTGATTGCCTAATAACTAATACTTAAAATAACCTAATGAAATATTAATAAAATATAAATATTCCAAATATTAAAAATAAAAATGTATATCATATATATTTTAGAGCCATATTGCACTGCGCCGCATATTTATATAATATATATAATATATTTACACTGTATTATATTATTGTATTATATCATAAATTGCAGTATGCAATTGTTTAATTTATGATTTTTTACTGACGATTATGACATAACATAAATTTTAAAATAATTGAACTGATTTAGCGGATTACGTTATTTGTATATGTATATTGTAAAATTACTTGACGGCTTACAATGTTTAAGGTAATATGTATTATATTGGTAAATATAAGTTAAAGTAGTAATGTATTTAAAATTATCTAAATTAAATATTACAATATTTTTAATGAACCATGATAAACAATAATGCCGGAGAATCGCTTCTTGAAGTTATGATCGCAATGCTAATATTGACTTTTGCTTTTCTGGGCGTTATGGCTCTGTCGATTTCTCTGCTTGACAACAACAGTCTTGCCGGTAAGACAAATTTTGCGACTAATATAGCTCAAATGGAAGTCAGCCAGCTGAATTGTCTCGGAGTTACAAATGTCACAAGGGATTTTGGAGTTCCTAGTACATACTCTTACACAGTTTCGCCTGTTATTTTGACTCCGGATACAAGAAACACAATAAAAGCGTGTATAAATCCCGCACTGGCGGTTGGAGGTCCTCAGCCGGCGGGTTTATTGTCAGCAGGTGGCATCGGTATTACTAATACATATTTGGTTACTATAACTTTGGCTGCAAATCCTAATGCTAATACTACCGGCGCTGTTGATGCCACGGTTGATGTTTCGTGGGACAGCGGACACCATGTTATAGTAATGGACGACATTATCGCATAATACTACTGCGCCTACATATAATTGTTATTATTATTTTTTAATCAGGCGGATTTTATTTTATTAGAGTTTGTAATATATTTTTATTATAATTTAATTTTAATTTATATGTAAATTTAGCTACTTATAGTATTTATATTAGGATAAACATTTATGCTAAAAAAAGGCTTATTAAAAAATAGAATTCGGAAATTCCGTACATCATTTGAAAGCAGCCGCATTTTAAACAATGACGGGTTGACATTAATAGAATTGATTATATCGCTGGTAATATCTCTAATAGTTGTCGGAGCCGCTTATTTTATACTATTAAATCAGTCCGGCGTGTTTAGAACTACCAGAGCCGTGTCTAAGGAACAGCAGCGGCTCTTAATCTCATATAATGCCGTTAAATATTCTTTAAGAATGGCAGGTTTTGATTACGGGCAAAATTATTTTAATCAATCAGGGGCTGTGCCGCCGGTACAGACGATGCAGGCAAATTATCCTAATAATCCTTACGAACTCTTAGTTAGCTACGGAACGGTAGTTGACGGAGCAAATCCGTGTATTCTGACAGGTGTTGCGAATCCAAATGGAGCAGGTCCATCTTCAGAATTTACTCCTTCAAGCTCCTGTAATATTGCAGATTTTCATAAATATGAAATTTTGAATATTATTAATCCGGTTGCCAATGCGTCAGGAAATGTACCTGCCCCTCCGATAACACTATGTATAACGCATATTACGGCCGGCAAGATTCAGGTGAATCCGGGAGCAGGCGGAGTGTGCCCCGCTAATCCAGTGTCGCCGAAAGATATTAGCAGCGGGCAGGTTTCGGCGATACAGCAGGTTCTGTATTATTGGGGCAGCGCGAATTATAATTTTAATCCGCCGTGGAATCAACCCGGGAATTTATACGAATGTCAGGTTAATCCAGCCGTGACAGAGCCGGGACAGTATTCTCCCGCTACTGTGACGACATATAGCGCACCCCAATGCGTACCAGATACCACAATATTACTAGACGGATATATAAATAATTTCAGCGTTGTGCCTGTCGCGGGGAATGTTAACACTTCCTATAGCGTGCCGCAGCCCTACCTCTACATTTTATCGCTGACCGGGGAATCAGACGTCGCCCTGTCAGATTCCCCTGCTTACAGCATTCATGTTCCTTACAATGCTAATGCGGCAGGCGCAGCCGCTAAAGGTCAGGCAGGTCAGGTCGTAGGAAATAATATATTAGCAGATTTCAGTTCTAATGTTTTTTTGAGGAATGTCTATTATGGAAGTTAAAATCACATCAAAATACCATGGAATTAAAAACAGCGACGGCGTAGCTTTGATTACTGTTTTGCTGATGATAGTCATACTAAGTATTATCGCAGCTGTTGCTATTGGAACATCAGGATCTGATATTATAAGCGCCGGTAAGAATTCAATAACCGTTTATACTTTCAATACCGCAAATTCAGGCATGGATATGGTGTTATCGCAGATTGGCACTTATCAGGGCACAAACAATGGGGTTGGTATGCCAACCTCGGGACTTTTTTATTATACTGTTGACAATAACAATACTGTACAGACAGGACCTAATTTTGTTGAACTTAATACGTCAAATATAAATCCCTCAGTTTCAAATATTTTGACTGATTTTAGCGGACAAATCGGTTTTGAGTATAGCGGGACATATGGTCCTATGCCAGGGTACGGTTCAAATTATTATTTTTACAAAGGACAGATAAATGTTATAGCTCAGAAAGGTTCAAACACAGCGAAGTCTGGAATGACGTTTGATTATGGTCCGAATAAATTGGGCTACTAAATTTTATAACATGAATTTTAAGAAAATAAGTAAAAGACAAGTAAACATATAATTTAAATATTGCATGGGGCGCAAAAATTATATTCAAAAATATAATATTTTAATAGCGGGAGTAAAACAAGATGAAGATAGTCTTGACTTATAAAAAAATTTATTTATTTATTATTTTTATTGCTTTAAGTTATTTTATTTTTATGCCGAATGTCTATGCCGGCGACTCTTCGCTGCTAACTAATACAAACAATCCTAATGTTCTAATATTCCTTGACACCTCAGGCTCTATGAATTTAAATGAAGGCGTGCACTGGGACAACACTTCTTCCGGAAAAACCGGATATGACAGCCCCGAGGGCTGGGCAGGCGGTAATTTACTTAATATAACTACGGCATCTCCATTTCCGACGTTTACATTTGCTCCGGGCGGAAACAGCGTTTTTTCAATGTTGTATAATGCTAAAGCGGCTATATCTGATATCGTCGGCGACCCTTCTTTTTCTAATGTTAATTTTGCGTTCGCCACATTTGACCAGGAGCCTTATATACCTATTATGGGTCCTATACGCAACATTATGGCTAGTCTTACTCCTGAATGCACATATACCGACGATCCGACGTTTACTAATCCGCCCACGGCTTTATATAATCCAGAGAATTTTGGCGGAGACGGTATTCCGGATGAAACGGGAGATTTTTATACAAATTTTAATATATTAGGCGTAAGCATACCTGCACTTAACCTGAATTATCCGTTTATGACTTTTACAACGCTTGATCTTGAGTCTTTGGGATTGCCGGTTAACGGCTGCCCAAACAGTTTTGATCTTATACCATTTATCGGTCCTAAAGAATATTTGATGTCATATGATTATTCTTCAATTTATAACCAGTTTTTCAGTCTTTTCGGATTAATTAATCTTCCTTGGAATTTATATGTTCCTACGACAACCGATAATAATTTAAATATTCTTACTAATGAAACAGTAACGTCTAACCCGAATAATACCGACGACCCTTATTTCGACCCGGCAGATATTGCCGGACCGGCTATCAATTATGTTTTGTGGAAAGCTCATATTTACCCAGATTTAGATAATCCTGCCGGAAATCCGGTAAGCGGTTTGAAGGCGGGCGGACTTAATGTTATGAATCAGATGGTCGGACATATGCAAAGCTATTTCAGAAATTCGCTAATTGCCGACAGCGGAGCGTCATGCCGCAGAAATTATTCCATTATTATAACTAACGGTTCTTTTACCGGTTTTAACGGCGGTCAGACGCCGTCAAAAATTTACCAGTTATATAAAGACATAGATCCGGCGCACCCTATCGAAACATTTATGATCGGATTCGGCTATCCGTCAGGTTTGCTTGCGCCTAATTATATCCAGCTTGCGGCAAATGCCGGCGCAGGTATTAATCCTAGTACGAACCCTAACGGTATTATATTTTCCGCAACGTTAAACAATTCAAAATTATTAGTTCTGCCGTCTGCCGCTTTTGCTTCAATAGGCGGCGTACTGCTGGGCGACACCGTTTCCGATAATAAGTACACAAGTTTGGAATGCGAGGCCAATAATTATACAGGTGTTTATACGGACGGTTCTGATTGCGCAACTATTGTCGGAATATATCCTAATTCGCAGGAGATATTGCTGTCTAATTCACTTGCATCAAGTTTTAACGGCGGCAACGTAACCGTTTCCGGAACAGTTTATCTGCCTTATAACCAGCTGGAATTACGTAATTCACTGGGTAAAATATTCAATCTTATAGAATCCGGAACGGTGGCCTCTTTTACTTCTCCTGTAATTCATGATGTTTACGGTTCCAACAACGATGTATATTATTCCAATTTGACCGCATATACGCAGCCGTTATGGGGTGAAGGAAATATTTTTCTCTTTAAATTAAATAATCAAGGACAATTGATAGGTCGTGACGGCTCCGCAGTAAATTCGTACGGACAGATAATTACCAGCGACTCTTACTGGGATAGCGGAGCCGGAGCCGGCGGAGAACTGCAGACAGAATCGGGTTCGCACAGAAAGGTATTAACGTCGTATATAAGCCAGTCAACCGGCGGGCAGCAGTCTATTGATATAAATCCTGTAAGCACTAGCAGTTCTAATGCAAATCTGGATACAATGCTTGATATAAATTCGAATAGTTCAAGCCAGAATTATTATGGAACAGTATGTCCAGGTTCAGCTTCTGCCGCCGCCTGCGCAACAGATATTTTAAATTTTGTTTTAGATCCGGATTCTTCCACGGATCACTGGAAGCTGGGCGCAATATTTCATTCTGACCCTGTTTTAGTAGGTCCGCCGCCTTTCCCTTATACCAGTCCATCGTATATCAGTTTTAAACAGCTATATGCGGAGCGTAATCAGGTATTGCTGGTTGGGGCAAACGACGGCATGCTTCACGGGTTCGATGCCGGCAGTTGGGACAGTTTAACTGATTCATATACAAATGGTACGGGCGCGGAACTTTTCGGATATATTCCGCCTAATTTGCTTCCTAAAATAACCGATTGGTATGACAGTTCAATCGGAATCAGGACATTAATTTTTCCGGAATTCGTGGATTCCACGCCGGCGGTGGGAGACGTATATTTTAATGATGTATTTAACGGGCAGGTTAATCACATTAATACTGCGACAAATCCTGATTCTATAGACCAGTGGCATACGGAATTGATATCAGGTGAGAGAAACGGCGGGAATTATTATTTTGCGTTGGGTGTTACTAATCCTTCTGACTTAAATAATCCAAACAATCCATATCCGGACCCGCTTTGGAATATCACGGACGGCTCCTCAACAGCGCCCATGGGTAATACATGGTCGAAACCGGTAATATCATATGTATGCATGCCCAATCCTTACTATTCATCTAAGTCTAAAAATTCAGAAGCAGGTGTTTGTCAGAATGATGCAAATCCGGCGCCTCCGCTGTTAGTACCGCAATATGTTAAAACCTACCTCGGTTTTATAGGCGGAGGATATGCCGCTGAAGGTTCTACGGATGATACAGGAGCTGCCGTGTATGCTTTATATGCTGAACCTAATCCTGTAAAAAATAATTCAGGAGGCTATACTGACAATCAGATATTATGGAAATTTGATAGCTCAAACGATTCAAATATGACATTTCCGATACCGTCTGCAATTTCGCCTGTTCTCAGCCAGAATTTCAGAATGGAAGCATTTTATGCTGGTGATCTTGGAGGACAGATGTGGGCTTTTAATCTGCCTGATGACTCCTCTGCGTCAAATTGGAAAGGCTGCCGACTATTTGATTCAAATGAAACAGACCCTGCGTTAAATATTTACTTTCCGCCGACTCTTTCGTATGCCGCTTCAGGTAATTTATGGGTATATTTCGGAACGGGCGACAGGGAAAATTTAACCGCATCTAATGCAAGAGATAATGAATTTATAGCTATTAATACCGGTTTAACCGCAGTCGGGGAATGTCCTTCGGGCGGACCGTTAAATGAATCGGATTTAGTAAATGCTACCGGAACAAGCGGTATTGGAACCGTAAGCGGAAACGGGTGGTATATTAAATTGTCAACCGGAGAAAAGGTGGTGTCATCCCCGGTTGTATATAATAATATAGTATATTTCACAACATTTACGCCTCAGGGCGGCAGTTCGTGCGGATACGGGACTGCAAAACTTTATGCAGTGTATTATCTTGACGGGGGTGGTATGATTTCAACATCCGTATCGATTTCTAACAGTTCAGCATCATCTTCTAACGGTCAATCAATTACTATAGGCGGCGGTGTGCCGTCCGCCCCTGAAATTTCCGGTAATAATTTAATCGTAACGACATCTACGGGAAAAGTTTTTACGAAAAAGATACCGGGTTCGCCCCAAATAATACCGACTTCATGGTTTCACACAAGAAACTGAGTAATTTTTATATAAAATATGGGCTCAGGGCATTCTATGGAATCCGGGTCCATAACAGTATAAATAAATATATTATTGCATATAGCAAACAAAAACCTAGGAGCATAAAATGATTAGTCAAATTGATTTTATGAGTTTATTGAAAAAGATTAAAATATTTTCCGCGGTAACTTTTGCTTTATTATTATTAGTGATTATTAGCAATACCCGTCCTGCATATGCAGCATCTAAAAATACAAATATAGGCGTTTTAAAAAAATTAAAGCCTAAACAGACTTATTTTTTTTCCGGGATTATAACTAAAATAAATGCCGATTCGATAACATTATATGGCGGATTGACTATTGCTATCAATTCTTCGACTATATGCAAGACCTACAAGCTTAAAAATGGTTCCACAGGTGATTGTTCCATGCTTTTTAGGAATAAAGAAACTGTTGGAGTTGTTGCATTTAAAAACAATGGAAAATTAATAGCCGCAGAAATCAGACAGATGTTTTTCTAATATTTAATTTTGACTTCAAAATATTGGTCTTATAGCACGGCTATATTTTATTGCCGGTATTAGTACGCAGGTTTGAGCGGTAAAATGAAAAATATTTTTGCAAAACAGAGTGTTGATGTTTACACGGATACTATATTATTTTTGCCGTGTTTTTTCGCTGCATAAAGACATTTATCCAACCTATCCTGCAGCGATTGTTTAGTATCCTGTTCTTTTGTTGAAGTTACGCCGAAACTGCATGTAATTTTATTTCCGGATATGAATGTGTAGTTATCCAATAACCGTTGAAGTCTTTCGGAAAGTTCAACGGCATGTTTGACAGGCGACGCCGGACATATTATTATAAATTCGTCGCCGCCGTATCTTGTCAGTAAATCTGTTGTCCTTAAATTCTGCTTTATTAAATCAACCAATTCTTTTAAAATAGAGTCGCCTGCAAGATGACCTGAATTGTCATTTATTATTTTAAAATTATCTATATCGAACATAATAGCAGACGATACTACGTTAAATTTTTTATGATTAAAAATAATATTATTAATTTCCGCATCCAGTTTTCTTCTGTTGTAAGTATTTGTTAATCCGTCTATTTCAGATAATTTTTGATAATCTTCTTTTTCTTTGATAAGAGACTGTTCCTTTAAAATATCTGTGGTAACGTCGGTAAAAATACCAAGCCCTGCCCAGCCGCCGCCGTAATATACGGTAGTGGTATAAATATCGCCGTATATAGTTGTTCCGTCTTTTTTTCTTCCTTTTAAAATATATCTGGAATTAAATTTTTCACCATGGATCCTTTTTATTATTGAACTTTTTAATAAACTAATAGTTTCCTCGCTTTCTTCCATGACGTCGTTTATATACATGTTATAAAATATCTCTTTAGGATAACCGAATGCATCGGACATTGCCGAATTTACATAAATAAACTTTTCTTTGTATATAACCACGGGCGTTGGTATTTTATCAATAAGCATTTCAAATACAGACTGCTCTTTATCTAAGTCGCTTTTTAAATATAACAGTTCCGTAATATCAATAAAATTAATTGCATTAACCTTTTTGCCGGCATAATTAATCGAGAATAGAGATAAATAAAGAAAAACATCGCGGTTGTTTTTTGATTCAATTTTAACAATTGTTGGTTTATTTTGAAGTTTATCGCCTGTTTTTTCGAATTCTATCAATTGTAGTATTGTATTTTTATCTTTGCTGTTTTTAAAGATATCTAAGAAATGTTTATTGCGCATCTCTTTAATTGAATAGCCCAAGATTTTTTCAGCTGCGGTGTTGCAGTATAAATATTTGTCGTCAAACATTGCAAAGCCGGAAATTAAATTATTGACAACATATAAAATATTTTCATCAAATTCGAAATTATTCATATTGCCCCTATATATAACATACATGAATTTATATTTATATAATGATACAATATTATATATTGCACAAATTATTAATTATACTATAATAATATAATTCTTAGCAGAGGTCAAATTTTATAAGTTTATTTACTGCGACTTAGTTTATATATTTTATTGGCATATAAATTTCACATATTAATGTATGGCAAGAGTTGATAATTTAATATATGGTATATATAATAATAGTTTAAAGGTTTATAATTTTATAATTAAAATATAAAACAGATTGCGATGTAATTTATTGAAGTATTTTGATTATAAATTTCCGGTTGCATTTTATGTATATATCTTATATTATAAATTAACGAGGATTGGAATTTACGGAAAATAGAAATAAACTCTCCGGTTGTTTTGCATTTTAAATTTAGATATGTTTGATTTAATTAGTAAAAAAAAATGAATATAAAAAATATTTGCGGCAAATTGTATAAAGCCAATAAGTTTAACAAATTAGCTATTTTTGCATTCGTATGCGGCGGAATGCTTCTGCTTTCAGGCTGCGCCGGAACAAACAGACAGTTAGAGAAAGAACATATAATGAACAACGGCTGTTTTATTACGTGCAGAAATAATATTGCAGCCAAACATAAGACACCGGATATAGCGTCTTTCACGCGCAAAAACAATAAAATACAAATAATCGGATAAAAAAATAATTAATTAAATAAATAAATAACAGGCCCCATAGTCTAGCGGTCAGGACGTTGCCCTCTCAAGGCAGTAACACGGGTTCAAATCCCGTTGGGGCTACCAATTTTGTCAAATTTTGCTATATGTTCACCGTATTATTCAACTTATACCGCAAGTTTAATATTATTACGCTGAAACACCGCTCCGAACTTCTGAGAATACTAATTATTTTATTAGCCATACTTCTTATTTTCGCTTTTCTGTTCAGCCACTATGAAAAAATTTCATATTTTAAAGCTTTTTACTGGGCGGTAACTACCGCATCCACCGTCGGCTACGGCGACGTAGTTCCGACTAATAATATCGGAAGAGTTATAGCAATGGGTTTGATGCTGATAGGCATCGGTATGCTGGGTGTTTTTTTAGCAACCCTTTCTTCAATTATGTTTGAGTTTAGACTCGGGAGGATTTTTGGAACTATGGAAAGCCATTTTGTCGAAAAGCATGTTGTTATACTCGGATACAGCAATTTAATAAGGCAGTCTTTAGACGATATATTAGAAGAAAAGGATAATATAACGTTAGTTGCCGATATTGAAAAGTCTCCGTCGAACGCCCTTAATTTTGTTTTTATCAAAGGAGATATAACGGAAGGCAAAAATATTGAAAAAGCTAAAATAGACAAGGCTAAACTCTGTATAATCTCAGATGACGACGATTCTAAGACTTTAATATCCGCAATAACGGTAAGAACTAAATATAAAGATGTTTATATTATCGCTCTAGTCGTCAAGAAAGAAACGGCAAAAGCCCTGAAAGAAATAGGGGTTAACGAGGTATTCGCAACAGGTTCTTTTTCAAGCAGACTGCTTGTTAAATCCGTAAAAATAAGGGGAGCGTCAAATTTTTTCAGCCAGCTGATGAACGAAGATTTTGAAGAAGGTTTAATCGAAAAAAATATCCCATCCGGCATAATCGGCAAGTCATTTCATGATGCGCTGCTTTTTGTAAAAGAAACGACGGACGAACTTTTTGTAGGGGTAAAAAGAGACGGTAAAATGATAGTAAATCCGGACGGGAAAACTTTTATTCTTGATAAAAACGATATGATGCTTCTTATAGGCAAAAAATAGCCGGCGGCAATTATTGATGCGCAACCCTGATTTTATACTTTTTTTTTAGGTACTAAAATGCTAATATAAATAACATAAAAACTTTATAACTTCATGATATGGGGCGGTACAGGTATGAAATTTAAATTAATTCCTGCAATTTTTTTAATATTATTCATATTAATCCTGAATTTTTTTTATTTAAGTTTGAATATCAGCAATTCTTTTGCTTCTGCTTCGGATTCTAAAATCCCTGCCGCATTGAAGCATTCTAATCTTTCGGTTCGTTCGAATATTCGTCCGCATGCAAAAAGTAAAAAAGGCTATGTGAAAATCTTTAAAGGCGTCAGCAGTCCAATGGCAATAGCCGTCGGCGGAAACGGCGATATTTTTATTGCAGGCGATAAGGGCAGAGGCGAAATAGCCGAATTTGATGCCGAAGGAAACAGGATAAAGACCTTTCGCAGAGGAATTTATAAACCATGGGATATTGCAATAGATAAAGCCGGAGATATTTTAATAGCAAACGACGGAACTTATAAAAATAAAAATGGAATAAAATCAAAAGGCTTTATTACCGAACTGAATCCTTCCGGAAAAATTATTTTCAAAACATCCGCCGGCGTTGATTATCCTTACGCCGTCGCAATAAGCAAAAACGGTGAAATCGCTGCCGCAAATTACGGGAACGGTTTTGACGGTTCTATAAGCATTTATTCCGGAAAAGGAAGATTGCTGCATAAATTCGGGCATGGAATACAGAATCCTTACTCCATTGTTTTTTCAAAATCCGGTTTAATCTACGCTGCTAACTTTAACGAAGGCAGCATAGTGTGTTTGTCTTCTTCAGGAAAAGTGCTGTGGTCTGCGCAGAAAAAGGTAAGCTATCCGTATGCCGTAGCTATAGGAACTAACGGCAATTTATGGGTATTAAACGACGGAAACGGCGGCAGTCTTTCCAAATTTTCGCCTGAAGGTAAACTGCTCAAGCATATTAACGGTCCCGTCAGCTATCCGTACGGAGAAGCTATTGACGAAAAAGGGAATATTTTTATCGCAAATTTTAACAGCAACAGCGTTTCTGAATTTTCTTCGCGGGGTAAATTTTTAGGGTATGCCTCAAAAATAAACAGACCGATAGGCATAATTATAGATAAAAAAGGTGATATATGGGCTGCGGACGGAAACGGCGATCTGACCAAAATTGAAAACGTAGCGGCAGGCGGAGAATATTTTCAATTCGATAAAAAAGGATTCCCATATGGCAGGTAAAAAGAGAAAGGGTGTTACAGGCATCATGAGAAGACCGCTGCTTAATATTAAGAGATACATGATAAAGTTTCAGGATAACAGATTCATGTATTTTTCACGCTGGCTTTTTTTTGGATTGCTGATAGGTATTGTTGCCGGCGTCGGAGCAATTATTTTCAACGCTCTCATAAGATTGTTCAGATTTATATTTCAAAATACCCTCGAGGGATATTACTCTCCTCGTCCGGAATTAATGGGACATACGGGAGCGCCTCCCCATGTTGTTCTGGTTCACTGGCTGTTTCTGCTCATTCCTGCGGTAGGCGGACTTTTTTCAGGACTTTTAGTTTATACTTTTGCACCTGAAGCAGAGGGTCACGGCACAGACGCCGCTATTGACGCGTTTCATAATAAAGAGGGTTTTATAAGGGGCAGGGTACCTATAATTAAAACCTTAGCTTCGGCAATCACATTAGGTTCAGGAGGTTCGGGAGGCAGAGAAGGACCGGTTGCGCAGATAGGCGCCGGATTCGGTTCGGTTCTTGCAACGTTTCTGGGTCTTCCTGTTCCTGAAAGAAGAAAAATGCTTGTTGCCGGCATAGGAGCGGGCATAGGAGCAATATTTAAATCTCCGCTTGCAGGAGCGATGTTCGGCGTCGAAGTTCTGTATTCCGACATGGACTTTGAAAGCGGCTCGCTTATGCTTGCTATAGTTTCTTCAATAATTGCCTACTCTGTTTATGCATACTTTTATGCAGGTTTTAAACCGGTCGTGCTTGTTCCGATGTTCACATATACGCGGCCTGTGACGCTGTTTTTTTACGCTATTATGGGTTTTGCTCTTGCATTCATAGGTCAGTTTTATATCAGATTTTTTTACGGCGTACATAGTTTTTTTGAAAAAATAAAAATCAAACCGCATTTTAAACCTATGATAGGCGGTCTGATTGTCGGCGTTATAGCTTATTTTCTTCCGGAAATTATGGGCGTCGGCTATGGATGGCTTCAGCTTGCCGTTTTAGGAAAAATAAGCCTTATAATGCTTATTATGATAGGTTTGTTTAAAATTATAGCAACGTCTTTTACTATCAGTTCAGGAGGTTCAGCCGGTGTTTACGCCCCTTCTCTTATAATAGGAGGAATGTTCGGCGGAGCATTCGGAATTATATTTCATATGCTTTTACCTCATGTTATTCTGCAGTCGGATATTGCGCCGTTTGTTCTTATAGGGATGGGAGGTTTTTTTGCCGGCGTTGCCAAAACGCCTATTTCTTCCCTTCTAATGGTATCTGAAATGACCGGAAGCTATGGTCTTTTACCTCCGCTGATGCTTGTTAACGCCATTACTTTCATAGTCAGCGGAAAAAGGAGCATATATTCTAAACAGAAAAAAAACAGAATGGATTCGCCTGCGCACTCAAAGGATTATCTCATCGAACCGCTTAAAAAATATTCCGTAAAAGATATAATGAAGGATGAGAATTTTGCCAAGCCTATAAAACCTGAAGCCACTCTGTATGAGATGATTACAGTTTTTTTTAATTCTAATTTTACAATACATCCGGTAGTTGATGCGGACGGAAGAATTATAGGATTTATAAAATATGCCACAATAAAAAATATGATGATGAATACGCCTGACGATGAAAGGGTTGCCAGAGATATAATGGAAACGAAAAAAATTCCTAAAATAAAAATAACTGAAACCCTTGACGTTGTCGTGCATAATTTTTTTAGAAAAAAGACCGATGAACTTTTTGTAGTAGAAGGAAAAACCGAAAAATACAGGGCTATAATTAGGAAAAGAGATGTTCTTGTAGTAATTAATAATGCGGAAAATATTTTTAAGAACAGCTAAAATTATGATTGCAAAAAATATTAATCAGACGACGACTGTCAACCGCCTGCGGATAAATCCGCAGGCTTGTAAAAGCCGGTTAATAAGGGAGTATTAATTATGACGGCGACTATGAAAGAAGCGCTTTATTATAGCAATGACGACATAAGAATTATTGAAAAACCTATACCTGAAATAAATGACGATGAAATATTGTTAAAGGTTGAAGCTGCCGGCATCTGCGGAAGCGATGTCATAGAATGGTATAGACGCGATAAAGTTCCTCTGGTTCTCGGTCATGAGGTTTCAGGCACTATTGTAGAAGCAGGCGCGAATGTGGAAAAATTTAAAATAGGCGACAGAGTAGTCGCGGCGCATCATGTTCCGTGTAATACCTGCAAGTACTGTTTAAGCGGACATCAAACCGTTTGCGATACGCTAAGGAGCACAAATTTTTATCCGGGCGGCTTTGCTCAATATTTAAGACTTCCTGAAATTAACGTTAAAAACGGACTTTATTTATTGCCCGACTCTGTCAGTTTCGAGGAAGGAACTTTCGTTGAACCTTTGGCGTGCTGCGTCAGAGCTCAGAGGCTTGCAGGCGTCAAACCGGCTCAAACGGTTGCCGTTATAGGAAGCGGGCTGGCAGGGCTTCTGCATATAAATCTTTTGAGGGCGTCCGGAGCGACGACTATTATAGCAACGGATATTAACGATTTCAGGCTTTCCGCAGCAAAGAAATTCGGCGCAGATTATACTTTAAACGCAAAAGAAAACGTTCCTGAAGCAATTAAAGACATAAACGGCGGAGTTCTTGCAGACACGGTAATTATTTCGGCAGGAGCAAACAGCGCAATAGAACAGGGGCTTAAATCCGTAAGAAGAGGCGGTACGGTGCTATTTTTTTCCGCCGCCGAAGATGGAGCAAAACTTCCGCTGTCGATAAATGAAATATTCTGGAGAACGGAAGTAAGCTTGCTCAGCTCTTATGCAGGTTCCATTGCCGACCATATTAATGCTCTTGAACTCATAAGAACAAAAAGGGTAAATATAAAAGATATGATTACTGATGTATTGCCGCTTGCACAGATATCGCAGGGATTCAAGCTTACCGCAGAAGCCGGCAGCTCTCTTAAAATTATTATAAAACCGAATACGGCTTTATAAAATATTTATTATAGCATTTTAATTAAGTTATATTATAAATACTCCGTCCGTAAGGACGGAGATAAATTATTAATTAGAGATTAGCCTACTGTTTTCTAAATAAAAGCACAGGCAATGAGGAATGCCGCACTAGAGATTCTGCCACTGAGCCTAAAAGCACTCTGGAAAGACCTGTTCTTCCGTGGGTTCCCATTACTATTAATTCGTAGTTTTCATTTTTTGCTTTTTCAAGGACAACATCCTGAGGCACGCCGTGAGTCAAAACGGTATTGACTACAACGCCTTTAGACACGGCGATTTCATCTAATTTTTTCAATAGTCCCTTTTCTTCTTCCGCTAATGTTTCGTAAATATCAACCGAACCGAAAGATAAATCCCCTGCATTTTGCATAAGATTGATATCTAAAACATGTATAAAAGTAATTGTGGATTTCAACTGCTCTGCGAGTTCAATTGCGTTATTAGATGCATTAAGCGAGGTTTCGCTAAAATCAACCGGGCATAGAATTTTCTTAAACATTTTTCCTCCTGATTAATAAATGAATTTGATACGGCTATTTAGTTTTATTTTAAATAATTATTATGTTTAAATAATTGTTATGGTATATGTATTTAATTTGTTTTGCTTAGTTTAATTTTTTTTTAATTTTAGCCTAAATTCAGGATGCAATTTTTTTTATATATTTTTATATATTATATATCATATTATTATAATAAATTGTATATTTTTATTTTTTTTATTATAATTGTTACTTTATTATTTATTGTTTCAACCGGTATAAATTTTTAAAATATAAGCAAAATATAAAATTTAATTTTAATTATGGGGGCGTTTTAGTTTAAGCCGGTATGTTTAAACGGACGGATGTAAATTATATATGATTAGTCTTTCTATTTTTCAGGGCATTATTCTTGCCGTAATTCAAGGCATCAGCGAACTTTTTCCTATTTCAAGTCTGGCTCAGGGAGTAATAATACCCACGCTGTTTGGATGGCATATAAATAGACAGGCTGAAGGCTTTTTGCCTTTTCTCGTTGTTCTGCATCTTGGCACCGCCCTGGCCCTTATAGTATATTTTTACAAAGATTGGATTAGTTTGTTTAAGGGTTTTTTCAAAGGGGTGGCTGAAAGGAATATTAATATAAATGAAGATTCTAAGACCTTGTATCTATTAGCATTAGCCACAATTCCGGCAGGTATTTTAGGTTTAATTTTTGTCCATAAACTTAAGAAATTATTCGGTTTTACAGATATAGCAGCTTTTTTTCTAATAATAAACGGTATTATTTTGTATCTCGGCGAAAAAAGAAGGAGAAAGCAGGGTATAGCTAAAATAGCTGATATGACGGTATATATGGCGCTTATAATAGGTTTTTTTCAATCTTTTGCACTGATTCCAGGAATATCCCGTTCTGCCATAACTATGGTTGCCGCTTTATACCTCGGTTTTAAACATGAATCTGCCGCAAAATTCTCGTTTCTTCTGGCTACGCCTATTATATTTGCCGCTGGACTTTTAGAGGTTCCGAAAATGCTTAAGCTGCATCTTGCCAATTTTGATGCAATAGCTGTTATAAGCGGCATTGTTGCAGGTGTTGTGGCATATTTTAGCATATGGTTTTTAATGAAATATTTTCATAAATATGAGGTTAACGCGCTTTATCCGTTTGCGTTTTATTGCATTTTATTTGGCTCTTTTGTTCTGGTATACAGAATTGTTTTTTAAAAAATTATTGAAAATTTATGATTTTTAAATCTGTTTTTTAAATTTAATTTTATAATAAATATTTATAAAATTGCGGATATTTAATTATTATTTGTGATATAATTTCAGTTTAAAGTTTTTGAATAATTACGTTTGTTTAATTATTTTATTTATTCTAAGACCTCTTTTATTCGCTTTTTATTTAATAATTTCTTTAATTATGGAAAAGCAGCCGGATTATATAGCAGAGTTTGAAAATTATTTGCGGCTTGATAAAAATTATTCTATAAATACGGTAATGGCATATTCTTCAGATGTGAAGGAATTATTTATATATTTAAAAAGCGTTTCCGATATCAGAAAGAAAGATTACAGACACAATAACGGCGATTGCGATAACAATAATAAAAAAAATACGGATAATATAACTATAAACCGCGATGATGATTATTATAATAATAATGAGATAGATATTAAAGAAATTGCCGAGATAGACATAAGAGGATATTTAAGCAAAGAATACGATAAGGTTAAAAAAGTAAGCCTTGCAAGAAAAATAGAATCTATTAAGGCTTTTTTTAATTTTCTTGAAAAGAGACATATCATAGATAAAAACCCGGTTTTTTTATTAGAACTTCCAAAAATAGAAAAAAAATTACCCTTTTTTTTAACCGTAAATGAAGCAAGATTTCTGTTAGATAATTACAGGTCTTTATCTTTCGAAAAAAAAGGCGTAAAATATGAGTTTGAAATCTTGAGAAATGATTTAATATTAGAATTTCTTTACGGGAGCGGTTTAAGAGTCAGTGAAATAATTTTTGTAAAGTATAAAGATTTAGCTCTCAACGAAGGTTATGTCAAGGTTTTAGGCAAAGGTTCAAAAGAGAGAATAATACCTTTAACCATTCAAACCGTTAATAAAATTCAAAAATGGAAAAACTATATCGGCGCTCATATTGCTAATTTAAATTTTAAAAGCGAATTTTTGATTATTAATAAAAAAGGAAATCATCTGACACGCAGAACTGTTCATAGAATAGTTCATGAATCTATGCTTATAACAGGTCAATTTAAAAATATATCACCGCACAGTTTAAGGCATTCTTTCGCTACGCATCTGCTCGATAACGGCGCAGATTTGCGTTCTATTCAGGATATGCTCGGACATTCTAATCTTTCGACGACTGAAAAATATACTCATTTGAGTTTGAAGAAATTATTAGACGTTTACAAGCAATCACATCCGCATGCGGTTAAATAGTTTATTATCTAACTTAAGGAGAATTAATATACAATGGCAAATAATAACAATGAAGGCATAAAACTTTTAGGTACAACTATAATAGGCGTCAGAAGAAACGGTCACATAGCCGTCGCGGGGGACGGGCAGGTTACATTAGGCAATACCGTTATGAAAAATACTGCAAAAAAGGTCAGAAGGCTTTACGATGACAAAGTAATAACAGGTTTTGCCGGTGCGACGGCAGATGCCTTCACTCTTTTTGAAAAAATGGAAGAAAAACTTGCAAAATTTAACGGTAATGTAAGAAGAGCAAGCGTTGAACTCGCTAAAGACTGGAGAACCGATAAGATTTTACGCAGGCTTGAAGCTATGCTTATCATTGCCGATGCCAAGGATTTATTTATAATCTCCGGAGCGGGGGATGTTATAGAACCTGATGAAAACGAAAATGTTCTTTCTATCGGTTCAGGCGGACCTTATGCTATGGCGTGCGCCCTTGCTTTGATGGAAAATACGGAAATGGAAGCAAAAGAAATAGCGGAATATTCAATAAAAATAGCTTCAAGGATATGTATCTATACCAACAATAATATTATAGTAGAAGCAATATAAACGCAAATCAAACAATATTATTACAATTTAAAACTTAACGGCGAGGAGAAATAATCTAATATGGCTGGGAAAATAGATTTTTTAACACCTAAAGAAATAGTGAAAGAACTGAATAAATACGTTATAGGTCAGGATAAAGCCAAAAGGGCTGTTGCTATAGCCCTAAGGACCCGTTTTAGAAGAAACACCGTGCCGGCAGATATAATGGATGATATAGTGCCTAAAAATATTTTATTAATTGGACCGACCGGAGTAGGCAAAACTGAAATAGCACGGAGAATAGCTAAACTCTCGGACTCTCCTTTTATTAAAGTGGAAGCTTCTAAATTCACTGAAGTAGGATATATGGGCAGAGACGTAGAAGCGATGATAAGAGACCTGACGGAAATTTCTATTATGAGCGAAAAAACAAAAGAAATGGACAATGTTATTGAAAAAGCTCAGGAAAACGCTGAGGAGATGCTGCTGGATTTATTAGTTCCGCCGCCGCCTAAGGTGTCCAAAAAAAATGCGGCAGAAATTCCTGCCGACACGCATGCACATACAAGAGAAAAATTCAGAAAAATGTTTAAAGAAGGCAAGCTTGACGGCAGAACCGTCGAAATGGAGGTCAAATCATCTAACAGGCAGCCATTTCCGGTTATAGAGGTTTTTTCCGGTCAGGCAGGGTTTGACGATATAGGACAGGATTTAAAAGAAATGTTTTCTGGCATGTTTCCTAAGCAAAAAAAACTTGAAAAAGTCGGAGTTTCCGAAGCGTATGAAATACTGATACGTGAAGAAAGCGAAAGACTTGTAGATATAGATAAAGTAATTAAAAATGCAATAGAAAAGTTAGAAAATTCAGGATTAGTTTTTATAGATGAAATTGATAAAATTGCTTCGCGTGAAAAATCGTATGGACCGGACATTTCGAGAGAAGGAGTCCAAAGGGATTTACTCCCTATTATAGAAGGTTCAAATGTAATGACCAAATACGGAGTCGTCAAAACAGACCATATATTATTCATAGCGGCAGGAGCTTTTCATGTATCCAAACCGTCTGACCTCATACCCGAATTGCAGGGCAGATTTCCTATACGCGTTGAAATGGAATCATTGAGCAAAAATGACTTTGTACGAATCTTGAAAGAGCCTAAAAATGCATTAATAAAACAATACCATGAGCTTTTAAAAACTGAAAAGGTAAATTTAGATTTTACGGAAGACGGCATAGAACGTATTGCCGAGATAGCCGAAGAAGTCAATCTTAAAACTGAAAATATCGGCGCAAGGAGGCTTCAGACGATATTAGAAAAAGCGATGGAAGATATATCATTTGACGCGCCGTATAAAACTGCCAAAAAATTTATTATTGACGCAAAATATATTGATTCCAAATTAAAAGATATAGTTAAAGACGAAGACCTTGCAAGATATATTTTATAATTGTTTGTCGCAAATATAAAAAAATTATGGAAGAATATATAAAAAAAGCAAAAACACTTCTCGAGGCATTGCCGTATATTCAGGAATTTTATTCAAAAACATTTGTAATAAAATTCGGCGGTTCTATCGCTGCTTCCAATGAGCTCAAAGAAAATTTCGTAATGGATATAATATTGCTGAAATTAGTAGGAATTAATATTGTTGTTGTGCACGGCGGGGGCAAAGATATTGACAATCTTTTAACCCGTCTCGGCATAAAGAGCAATTATCACAACGGGTTTCGTTTAACGGATGCCGGAACTATGGAAGTCGTAGAAATGGTTTTATCGGGCAAAATTAATAAAGACCTTGTTGCCTTAATAGGCAAATTCGGCGGAAAAGCCTGTGGAATATCGGGAAAAGACGGAAATTTGATTATTGCAGAAAGAATTAAAAATGAATATGTAGATTTGGGAAGCGTAGGCATCGTGAAAAAAATCAACAAAGAAATATTAGAAACATTGGATAAATCATTTATTCCGGTCATAGCTCCCGTCAGCATGGATGAATCCGGTATTACGTTAAATATTAATGCCGATGTAGCGGCTTCCGCCATTGCTTCAGAACTGAAAGCGGAAAAACTTATCATGCTTTCCGACCAGGACGGGCTTTTAAACGGCGAAGGAAAACTTATAGAATCCGCAAAAGAAAAAGATATTGAAAAAATGCTAAAAAATGGGATAATATACGGAGGCATGATACCTAAGGTAAATTCATGCATAAACGCCGTAAAAAACGGAGTTAAAAAAGTTCATATAATTAACGGTTCTGTTCCCCATGCCGTTTTATTAGAGATATTTACCAAAAAAGGCATAGGCACGCAGATAACGCTTTAAAATGCAAGAAAAAAAGAATATCTGTACTCACTTAAAAATAATTTTAGGATTTTAGGGGTTATAATAAAATGAACACAAAAGAACTTACTGCTAAATATATAATGAATACCTATTCGAGATTTGACCTTGAATTGACGAAAGGTAGCGGGACAGAACTTTTTGATGAAAAAGGAAAAGGATATATTGATTTTGCAGCCGGTATTGCAGTAAATAATCTCGGGTATAATAATGAATTTATTAATAATGCCGTTATAGCCCAGTTAAAAAAATTAATTCATGTCTCAAATTATTTTTATACGGAGCCGCAGGCTTTATTGGCGCAAAAATTAGTAGAAAATTCATTTGCGTCTAAAGTATTTTTTTGCAATAGCGGCGCCGAAAGTATTGAAGGGGCTATCAAGCTGGCAAGAAGCTATTCCGGTAAAATTTCAAAAAGGGGCTATAAAATAATCAGCATGAATAATTCTTTTCACGGCAGAACTTTCGGAGCGCTTGCGGCGACAGGACAGGAAAAATACCGCAAAGGTTTTGAACCGCTTTTGCCCGGCTTCGATTACGCTGATTATAATGATATAAAGCAGATAGAAAATCTTATAGACGGCAATAATGATTACTGCGCAATATTGCTTGAACCGGTGCAGGGAGAAGGCGGAGTAAATATAGCATCGCGCGATTATATTAAAAAAATCAGAGAAATTACCGAAAAAAATAATATGATGCTGATATTTGACGAAGTGCAGGCGGGACTCGGAAGAACAGGGAAGCTTTTTGCATATATGAATTTTGATGTGGAACCGGATATTATGACTTTGGCAAAACCGCTTGCAGGGGGCTTGCCAATCGGCGCAGTGCTCGCAACACAGAAAGCGGCGGACGCATTTGAACCCGGAAACCACGCTTCTACATTCGGCGGCGGACCGTTAGTCTGTTCTGCGGCTAATGCCTTTATAGATGAAATTTTAAAAAAAGATTTTCTTAAAAATGTTACAGAAAAAGGTTTGTATTTGAAGGAAAAGCTGATTAAGCTGAAAGAAAAATTTTCAGGCAAAATTAAAGAGATACGTTCAATAGGTCTTATAAGCGCAATCGAATTTTATGACATAAAATCAAAGGATATGGCTATAAAATTGATAAATATGGGATTTCTTACGACCACTGTGCAGGAAAAAGCCATCAGATTAACGCCTCCTTTAATTATAGGCATAAAAGAAATTGATTTAATCTGCAGCGCTATAGATGAAATTTTAAGTTCTGAAATATTTAACTAATATTTAACTAATATAAAGATAAGCAAACAGAATAAAGCCGACAAATTGAACAGGAATATAAAATAAAATGAATAAAATAAAAAATTTTCTTTCCGTATTAGATTTAACCGAAGAAGAAATTTATTCCATTTTTGAACGGGCGTCATATTTTAAAAAAAATAGACTGAATAATAGCAATAAACCGCTCACCGACAAAAAAATAGGTATGATATTTGAAAAATCTTCTACAAGAACAAGGGTGTCTTTTGAGGTAGGTATTATAGAACTGGGCGGCTCGCCTCTGTTTATGTCTTCCAGAGACATGCAGCTCGGAAGAGGGGAGCCGGTAAAAGATACGGCAAGGGTGCTTGCCAGATATTTAGACGGTGTTATTATCAGAACCTTTGGACAGGATAGAATAAAAGAGTTTGCCGATTTTTTTGAAAAACCGGTAATAAACGGTTTGACGGATATGTATCATCCTGCGCAAATTTTAGCGGATTTATTTACGGTTTATGAAATTAAAAATGATATAAAAGAAATTAAAGTAGTTTATTTAGGCGATCCGAATAATATGTCCAATTCATGGATAAATCTTCAGGCGATTATGGGTTTTAAGCTTGTTCTCGCTATTCCTGAGGGTTTTAAGGTTAATAAAAATGTTGCCGATAATTCTAAAAAATACGGCGGTTCTTTTGAAATAATCCATAACAAATTAATAGCTTCAGAAGATGCCGATGTTGTCACTACCGATGTTTTTATAAGTATGGGACAGGATAACGACGATATAAAAATACAGAAGCTTAAGCCTTATATTATCGATAAACCGGTTATAGACAGCGCAAAGCGCGATGTTATTCTTCTTCATTGTCTGCCTGCCCACAGAGGCGAGGAGATATCGGAAGAAGTATTTGAAAGTTTTTCAAAAAATATTTTTGATGAGGCTGAAAACAGGCTGCATGTTCAAAAAGCAATAATGGAAAAGATATTTGTATAATTTTAAACATTTATTTATTTATTTGACAGGTTATAACTTTAATTAATTAATCAGGGAATAAAAAATGGCGGAAAATACCGGAAAAACAAAAATTGTTCTTGCATATTCGGGCGGTCTGGATACTTCGGTTATATTAAAATGGCTCATTAATACTTATAATGCTGATGTGACAGCATACTGCTCCGATGTAGGACAGAAGGAAGATTTAAATGCCGTTAGAGAAAAAGCATTTAAGACAGGCGCGGCAGAAGTAGTCATAGAAGACTTAAGGGAAGAATTTGCTTTAAATTATATTTTTCCGGCTTTAAGAGGCAATGCTTTATATGAAGGCATATATCTGCTCGGTACGTCAATTGCAAGACCTTTAATCGCAAAGAGACAGATTGAGCTGGCTTCTCAAACCGGAGCCGAATACGTTGCACACGGGGCTACCGGAAAAGGCAACGACCAGGTTCGTTTCGAACTTGCCTATGCCGCAGTCAATCCTAAAATTAAAGTTATCGCTCCATGGAGAATATGGGATATAGCGTCAAGAACGGAACTTATAGACTATGCCTCTAAAAACGGTATTGCCGTTCCCGTCACAAAAGAGAAACCTTATTCAAGCGACAGAAATCTTTTTCATATAAGCTATGAGGGCGGCATACTGGAGGATTTAAATAATGTGCCGGATGAAAGCATGTTTGAAATTACCGTTTCGCCGGCAAATGCCCCGGACAAATCCGAAAAAGTCGAGATTTCTTATGAAAACGGAAACCCTGTATATTTAAACGGCAGCAAAGAGACCCCGTTCAATATTATAGAAAAACTGAATATAATTGCGGGAAGAAACGGCATAGGAAGGGCGGACGTTGTAGAAACAAGGATTACAGGAATGAAATCAAGAGGAATATACGAAACTCCGGCAGGAACGCTGCTGCAATTTACTCATAGAGCGCTGGAAGCAATAACATTAACAGGCGAGGAAATAGAATTAAAAGACAGTCTCCTGCCAAAATATTCAAAATTAATTTATGAAGGCAGCTGGTTCAGCCCAGAGTTTAGCGCATTGCAGAGTATGATTGATTCAACGCAGAAAAATGTCCGAGGCAGCATTGGCATAGAATTATATAAAGGCAATATAAAAATATTATATAGAAAGTCTGATAAAAGTCTGTATTCGGAATCCATTGTTACATTTGAAGACGACAAGGGTTCTTATTCTCAAAAAGATGCAACAGGTTTTATTAATTTAAAAGCGTTAAGATTTAAGCTTAGAAAATAAATAAATAAATTATTTTTAATTGAACTAAAATATAATATAACGGTATAAAAATTATATAAAATGTCAGCAAAAAGAGCAAATAAAGCAAACGGAAAGGGTAACGAAAATTTTGTCCGCGGGAGATTTAAAGAAGATATTTCCGACTTAACTGCCGATTTCACCGCTTCTTTAGACATAGATAAAAAATTTGCGGAATTCGACATAGAAGGCAGTTTTGCACACCTTGAAGCGTTGTTCAAGGCAGGGCTTGTTACGGAAGATGAAAAAAATAAAATTAAAGAAGGGCTTTCCGTTATAAGCGAAGAACTGAAATCAAACAAATTTAAATTTGACAAAAGATATGAAGATATTCATATTAATATTGAAAAGAGACTCATTGAACTTACAGGCAGCGCAGGCGAAAAACTGCATACCGGCAGGTCCAGAAATGACCAGGTTTCATTAGATTTCAGGCTCTATGTTAAAAACGAAATAAAAAAGATAGCGGATGTGCTTATCGGTTTAAGAAGCGAACTTATAAAAAAAGCAAAAGACAATGTTGAAACTTTTTTGCCCGGTTATACGCATATGCAGCATGCACAGCCTGTTTCATTAGCGCATCACCTGCTGGCTTATTATGAAATGTTCACCAGAGATTTTATTAAACTAAAAAATACATATATTTCGGCAGATTCAATGACCCTCGGCAGCGGAGCTCTTGCAGGCGTCGATTTTAATATAGACAGGGAATTAGAGGCGGAAATACTCGGTTTTGGAAAAATATCCAGAAACAGCATAGATTCAGTTTCAGATAGAGATTTTGCCATTGAATTTAATTTTGTTTTATCAATGATATCGCTGCATCTTTCAAGATTTTGCGAAGAGTTGATATTATGGAATTCGCAGGAATTTAATTTTGTAGATATTAAAGATGAATTTACTACAGGTTCAAGCATTATGCCGCAAAAGAAAAATCCCGATGTTTTAGAACTTATAAGGGGAAAAACAGGTTCCGTAATATCAGGGTTAGTCTCTCTTTTTATAATGATGAAATCTTTGCCCCTTGCTTATAACAGGGACATGCAGGAGGACAAAAAGCCTGTCATGGAAAGCTCTGAAACTATTTATAAATCACTGGAAATATTCAAGGAAATAATCGGAACGCTTGAATTTAAAAAAAGCAATATGCGGTTGCAGCTTAACGATGATGAAATATATGCGACCGATATGGCCAGCTATCTTGTCAATAAAGGTCTGCCTTTTAGAAAATCTCATGAAATAATCGGCAATGCCGTGAGCTATTCTAAAGCTCACAATGTAAAATTATCAGAAATTACGATTAATGATTACAAAAAATTTTCCGAACTTTTCGAAAATGATATTTACGTTTTATTTGATGCCGGACATTCGGTAAACAGTAAAAAAACTTACGGCAGCACGTCATTAGCCCGAATAATGAAGATAATACCTGATTACGACGATGAAATTAAAAGAGATAAAGACGATGAAATATTTTTATAAAGTTATAAAGAGCCCTGCAAATAGGTTAAATAAGTTATGTTATATATGTTATATTGCGTATGCTATTAATTAATCTTCCTAAAAAGAATCATTTTATTTTGTCCGGTTTATTAGCTATATTTATTGCTCTGTTTGTTCTAATTTTATCCGGATGCGCAAAGACTGGGTATCCGCAGGCACCTACTATTCAGCCCCCTTACGCTCCGCATATAATTTCAATCAAAAAAAAAGCAGATAGTCTTACCGTTATTTATAAATATAAATTTAATACCGGGAACATCAAAGAATTTTTAATATATGAAAAAAGTTTTAAAAAGAAAACAAAAAAAAATTTATCATGTTCTCAGGTAAAACTTACCGCAATACAAAATTTAAAGTTTGCCGAAAAATTTAGATTAAATAAAGCAGGAAACCGCAACCTGAATCTATTTTTTTATAAAATAAATAAATCTGCGCTAAAAAGAGGCTATTATTATATCTTTTGCGTAAAAAGCAAAAATTATTTTAACATTAATTCTTCCTTTTCAAATTTTCTTGCTTTACATATTAATTGATTAATGATAAGAATAATAAATTAAATTTTTATCTTATATAATACAATATATTTTATAATCAGAATGTAATTTAATGCGGAGGCAAGTTTATGGCCTTTAAAGAAAAAGTAAGTAAAATAGTTTTTATTTTAAGTCTGGCAGTAATTATTATTCTTGCAGTTCTTGTTTTTCAAAAGAAATTTATAAAAAACTTTCAAAAAGCGCCGTTTTCAATAAAATTAATCAGAATAATCGGAAATAAATATGGCTTAAAAGGTCCTGCCGATGTATTTTTTCAGGGCAGCAGGATTATTTATATTGTAGATTCCGGCAATTCCAGAATTTTGAAGTTTAATATTCAGGGAAAATACATAAGACAATGGGGATTGCAGGGAGGCGCAGCGGGTGAATTTATGGTGCCTCTTTACGGCACCGTTTATCAGCCTGCCAATGAGAAACCTGACATTTATATTGTAGATTCCGGCAATTCTAGAATTCAGGTTTTTACTCCTGAAGGAAACTTCATAAAAGAATTCGGCAAGTCTAAAAACGTCAAGAAAATGCTTGTCGAACCGACATACGCCGGTTTTGCCAACGGCAAAATTTATGTTGCAAATTCTGGCGATAACGATATCTTAATTTATTTCAAAGACGGTCAGTTTTATGAAAAGAAAGACCCGAAAAATAAAGCTAAACATAATATTTTAAAAAAACCGGTCAGTATGGCATTTTCTAAAAAATATATATATGTTTCTGATTACAAACTTTCAAAGATATTAGTCTTCGATAAAGAATTTAATTTACTTGGCACTATCGGAACAAAAGGCGAAAACGGGCATAAACTTTTTCATCCTGTCGGTATAGTTTATAAAAACGGTTATTTATTTGTTGCAAATTACGGAAGAAGCATAATAACTGTTTTTAAACTTTCTAAAGGGTTTAACGTTATTAAATCATATAATTTCGGAACTCCAGGGACCGGCGGCAGAAATTTTAATCATGAGTCGAATATTTCAATATCTAAAAACGGAAAATATCTTGCGGCAGCCGACACTAATAACAACAGGATAATTTTGTACAGAGTTTTGGGATTGAATAAATAACTAAGTTTAAATAATTTAATAAAAATAATTTAAAATAGAATAATTGATAGAATAATTAAGTTAAATAGATTAACTAAAAAGTAGCAAAAATAAACTTTATGAAAACGGATGTGCTGATTGTAGGAGCAGGACCTGCCGGAAGCGCTTGCGCCTATGAATTATCGAAGCGCGGCGTCGGCAATATGCTTATAGAGAGAAAGGCAAAACCCGGAACGCCGGTTCAATGCGCTGAGTTTATTCCTGTTAATATAAATCAATATATAGATTTAACGGATAAGCCGGAAGCAGTCTGCCAGAATGTCGAATATATGGAAGTAGATACTGGAAAAGAGAATTATAAATTTGACGGCAGAGGCTATATATTAAACAGAGAAATTTTTGATTATTACATTGCCATGCTCGCGGTTGAAAAAGGAACAGAATTAATAACTAATACTTTTGCGCAGACGGTGATAGAAAATGAAAATAAATTAATTGCAAGAGATAAAATAAGCAATAATATAATAGAAATAAATTATAAATATCTTGTAATTGCAGCCGGAGCAAAAAATTTCATAGATTTTAGCGCTCAAAAGCGCAATGCCCGATATATTTGCAATGAAGTTTATATACACGGTATTCAGATTAAAACCAAACTCCTGAAGCGTTTAAATTCCGCTATGATTTATTTCAGGAATTACATTCCTTATGGTTACGGCTGGGTTTTTCCTAAACTTGATTTTGCAAATGTCGGAATAGGCATAGAACAAAATAGTCATAATGATATAAATTTAAGGCAATCCTTTGCTCTTTTTTTAAGCGAAATGAAGCAGAAGGGTATTATAGGCGGGGAAGTAATATCAAAAACCTCCGGGTTAATACCAATTTCAGCTCTTAATGAAACGGTATGCGGAAATATTGCATATTGCGGGGATGCTGCAGGACTTACCCATCCTATAACGGGTGCGGGTAATTTAAGCGCCGTTATTTCAGGAACATTGACCGGAGAATTTATATATGAAAGTTTGAAAACAGGAAATAATTTGCTGGCAGATTATAAAGAAGAGCTTTTTTCTATTTTTCAAAAACCGTTGTTAAAAGCCAAAACAAAAAGGAATAATTTTTATATAAAAAAATACGAACAATTAAGTCCGGAAGAACTTGACAGCATAGTAAGACAATCGTGGCCTTCCTTTGCAGGATATCATGCTATATAAAATATAAAATGCTTCGATGCAGTTTAATGCAGAGATTTACATACCTCCTTTGCTGAAACAAGGGTTTTACGGCAATTTTCGGTAACTGATAATAATATAATAATATTATATGCCGTTTCTATTGTTTTTTTGGATTGTTTTTAAACGATAAAACTTATTTATATTCAAATACTCTTATAATATATCTTTAGCATCTTCAATACTCAAATGATATTATAATATATCTTTAACATCATTTTTGATATATAATAATAGTATAATGTTAGTTTTAATTTATCAACATATTAATCATATTAATCAATTCATATGTTTTATTGTTAATGAATTTTAAGATTGGTTTTATTATTAATAAAAATAAGGAGGTTTAAATTAAAATGGCTTCCCAGATGCATTTGCAGGATTTTGTCAATGTTGACGACAGGGATGCGAAGAAAGCGCTTAAAGTCGGCATATTTTCAGATAAAGATAGTTTTTTCTTTAAAGAAAAAATAGGAATATTTCTCGATACCCAATGGACAAGTCTTTATGATTTAGGTCCTTCAAGGGTGGACCAGCATAAAGATATTTTTAAAATGGCCGGTAAAATGGCTGAAGCCATATCGGCTGGAAGATTAGAATACGGCATAGTGCTGTTAAATGAAAATTATGAAGTCATGAATGTTATATTTAATAAATATAAAAATATAAGGGCTATTTTTGCAGTCAGCGAAGATTATATAATAAATTCAAGAAAGCAGTTTAACGCTAATGTCCTGATTGTTAAAAACAATGGCATTACAATAGACACAAGGGGTTCAGAAAAAGAAGTCAAATTGTTTTTAACTACGGAATTTGACGATGAAAACGATGCGCTTTTAAAATTGGTTAGTGATACTGAAAATAAATAAATAAATCTTGGAAAAGAAATCTAATAAATAAATAAAATAAAATAAAATATTTTAAATAATTAATGTATCAATGTTCTGTTTGCGGCGCTCAATCAATAAAATGGGTAGGTAAATGTTCCGAATGCCATAATTTTAATACTATGGCGGAGGTTTCCGAACAGACTTCTTCCGAGAAGAAAGCTAAATGCGGATATGAAAAAGCGCCTGCGGTCATTGCGGTATCTGCTGCATCTGCACCGCTTCAGGAATCGCATGAAAGAATAGCCACCGGAATTAAAGAATTTGACCTTGCGGTAGGCTCGGGCGTAGTAGATGCCCAAAGTATATTGATAGGCGGTGAGCCCGGCATCGGCAAATCTACGTTAATGCTTCAGATATCAAGCCGGTTATCCCAAGAAGGTTTAAAGATTTTATATATCTCAACTGAAGAATCTATAAGCCAGCTTCTTTCACGCGCCAAAAGATTAAAAACGGTTTCTCCAAATATGTTTTTGCTTGCCATTAACGAAATCGGCGAGATTTTATATATTATTAATAATAATGATTATGATTTTATCGTTATTGATTCAATACAGAGGGTTACTTCTCCTGAATCTGACAAAGCGTACGGAAGCCCAAATTCTTTAAGGCAAATTTCACACGAAATTATAACAGCTTGTCTTGAAAAAGGATGCGGTGTTTTTTTAGTCGGACATGTCACCAAAGAAGGTTTATTCGCAGGACCTAAAACATTAGAACATATAGTGGATACTGTTTTATATTTCGATTCAAACAAGAGTGATTCCTATCGTGTTTTGAGATGCTACAAAAACAGATTTGGTTCCACTAATGAAATAGGTATTTTTGAAATGACGGAAAACGGACTTTCCGGCGTTAAAAACCCCTCAGGATATTTTATTAATCAAAGGCAGGAAGGCTCAACAGGCTCAGTAATTTCAGCATGTCTTGAAGGCAGCAGGTCATTGCTTGTAGAGGTGCAGGCCCTTATAGTTCATTCTTATATGCCTGTGCCTAAAAGAGTTTGTCTTGGAATAGACAGCGGAAGGGTGTCTATTATTGCCGCTGTTTTAGAAAAGAAAGAGGGTATTAAACTTTCCTCTAAAGAAATATATATTAAAATAGCCGGCGGTTTAAGCATACAGGAACCGTCAATAGATTTGCCGCTTGCTCTTGCTATTATTTCAAGCTATAATGAAAAACCTCTTCCTTCCAACTTTATTGCTTTTGGTGAAATAGGACTTACCGGAGAAATAAGAGGAGTAAATAATCCTTCTTCAAGGGTCAGAGAAGCTAAAAATTTAGGATTTACCGATGTTATTTTGCCTGATGTAAATATGAAAGAAGTTCAAATAATAAAAAATGTTAATTTTCATCCTGTTTCAAAATTAAAAAAAATCATTGAATATTTGACTTAAGTAAAATAAAATAGTAAGCATTTGAATGTCAAATATTATGTATGCATAATGATATGAAAATAAGATAAGCCGAAGATAAAGTAATTAAATAAAGTAGTTAGGTCAAGTAATGAAATAAAGTGATTAGAAAAAGTAATGGGATAAAATAAATAAAAATAATTTGCAGTCAATTAGCATTTGAGATTTAATAATATTATAAATACTTAAATATTAAAAATAAAGGTGGCCGATTTGTTTGACATTAATTTTATTGAAGATGACCTGAGCAAAGTAGAAAAGCAATTTGATATTTATTTAATGTCGGAGACCCCGCTAATAAATAAAGTTGCAAAATATGTTATATCAAGCGGCGGTAAAAGGATAAGGCCCGCTTTAGTTATATTATCGGCAAAGTTATGCGGCTATACGGGAGAAGACCATATACTGCTTGCGACTATCATAGAATTTATTCACACTGCGACGCTTCTTCACGATGATGTTGTTGACAGCGCTCTTTTAAGAAGAGGACAAAGTTCGGCTAATATAGTTTTTGGAAATGAAGCATCCGTCCTGGTAGGCGATTATTTATTTGCTAAATCTTTTGAGATACTTTCAAAAATAAATAATCTTAAAATAATATCTGCGTACGCGAATGCAACTACATTAATGGCTGAAGGGGAAGTGAAAGAATTAGTTAAAACGGCGGATATTAATACTACCGAAGATGAATATTTAGATATAATTATAAAAAAAACTGCGGTTCTTTTCGCATGCGCTTCACAGGCAGGAGCTATTATATCAGGCAGGGACGCAGAACCTGAATACGAACAAAATCTTTACGATTATGGTTTAAATATAGGTATAGCGTTCCAGTTAATGGACGACACATTAGATTATACTTCAAAAAATGAAGCGTTTGGAAAATATATAGGCAACGACCTGAAAGAAGGCAAAATTACGCTGCCCGTCATTCATACGCTTGAACGATGCGATGCTCAAGAGAAAGAGGATTTTAAAGAAATAATATTCAAAAAAAAGATTACAAAAAATGATTTAAAAAATGTTTTAGAACTTATAAATAAATACAATTCTATTGAATATACTATAGAAAAAGCTAATGAATCTATAGAAAAAGCAAAATATAATTTGAGAAAATTCGACAATTCAATAGTCAAAGAAAGCTTAATGGGTCTTGCAGATTATGTTGTAGAAAGAAAATTATAATTTGTCGGAGTACTGCAAAAAATTTAATTAATGATTAACCTATAGAAAAAGGAAATTATTTAATAAGATGAATGATTTTATTTTTAAAGACAATGAGCTTTATTGCGAATCCGTTTCCGTAAAAAAAATAGCAGAGGAAGTAGGAACCCCTTTTTATTTATATTCTTTAGCTACCGTAAAAAGACATTTTAAAGCTTTTAACGAAAGTTCTAAAGTCATGGATTCAATCGTATGCTTTAGCGTTAAGGCTAATTCCAATATAGCTATTTTAAATGTTTTATTTAAATTAGGCTGGGGAGCCGATATAGTATCCGGCGGAGAATTGTATAGATCTATAAAAGCCGGCGTTAATACGTCAAAGGTTGTCTATTCCGGTGTAGGAAAAACTGAGGCTGAAATAGAATTTGCATTAAATTCCAATATTTTAATGTTTAACGTTGAATCTATGTCTGAGCTGTATCTCATAAATAAAATAGCGGGAAATATGGGTAAAAAGGCGAGAATTTCTTTTAGGGTTAATCCTGACGTAGACCCAAAAACGCATCCTTATATATCTACCGGTATGAAAAAAAATAAATTTGGAATCAATATTAAACATGCGCTGGATAGTTATGACGAAGCCGGAAAATTAAATAATATTGAAGTTATCGGTCTTGATTGTCATATAGGTTCTCAATTAACTGAGATTGCACCGTTTAACGATGCGGTAAAAATTATTAAAGATTTGCTGTTAAAATTAAATAAAAGGGGTTTCGATATACGATATTTAGACCTTGGCGGCGGACTCGGTATAACTTACGAAAACGAAATGCCGCCTCACCCGTCCACATATATGAATTCAATTAAAGAAATTCTTAAAGGCTACAACGGTAAAGTTGTTTTCGAGCCTGGCAGGGTTATTATAGGCAATAGCGGAGCATTTATAACAAAAGTTATATACAATAAAAGCACAGGACATAAAAATTTCATAATAGTAGACGGGGGAATGAATGACTTGATACGTCCGGCTCTATACGAAGCTTATCATGAAATAGTCCCGGTAATTAAAAAGACGGGTTCTAAGATAAAAGCCGATATCGTCGGTCCTATATGCGAATCGGCAGATTTTCTAGGAAAAGAAAGAACTTTTCATTCTATTGACGAAGGTGATTACTTAGCCGTCCTTAGCGCAGGAGCATACGGATTTTCTATGTCGTCTAATTATAACTCGCGTCCGCGGGCTGCAGAGATTTTGGTTGACGGCGATAAATTTTATACCGTAAGAGAGCGCGAAAAATATGAAGATTTAATAGAAAAAGAAAATATTCCCGATTTAAAATTATAAATTTTATTTATTGTATTGCGTATTGCGTATTGCCGTGTATTGCGTGTTAATTTTACTGTATTTAATCATATTATATATTATGTGTTATACGCTTTGCTTTATTTTTTTTGTATGTTTTGTATGTTTTATATGTTTTGTTGGATAAATTAATTAAAATGGGGGATGAAAATATGTTTAAAGGAGTTTATACTGCCATCGTAACACCTTTTAAAGCAGATAAAATAGATGATGATTCACTCCAAAAATTAATTGAATTTCAAATAGAAAATGGCGTGGACGGCATAGTTGCATGCGGAAGTACAGGAGAATCCGCAACGCTTTCATTTGAGGAGCATATCAGAGTTATCGAACTTGCTGCACAATTTGCTTCAGGACGTATTAAAGTTCTTGCAGGAACCGGTTCCAATAATACCCATGAAGCGATAGAACTCGTTAAAGAAGCAGAGAAATTACATATAGACGGACATTTGCAAATCACTCCGTATTATAATAAACCTACGCAGGAAGGTCTTTATCTTCATTTCAGGAAGATATCTGAAAATGCAAAATTGCCCATAATTCTATATAATGTTCCGACGAGAACATCCGTCAATATGTTACCGGAAACTGTTTTACGGCTTTCGAAAATTGATAATATAAAGGGAATTAAAGAGGCAAGCGGATCGATAGAGCAGGCTGCGACAATTTTAAGGGACGCGCCCGAAGATTTTTATTTATTATCCGGCGATGATGCCATGACGCTTCCTATAATTGCAATTGGCGGTCACGGTGTAATATCCACCGTTTCAAATATTGCTCCAAAAGATATGTCGCTTATGACGGATTATTGTTTTAAAGGCGACTATAAAAGCGCAAGAAAATTAAATTTTAAATTATTGCCTTTAATACACGCTATGTTTATAGAAACCAATCCTATTCCTGTTAAAAAAGCTTTAAATATTATGGGGTTTATCGAAAATGAAATAAGATTGCCGTTATCGGAGCCTTCAGGTTCGACTATTGAGAAGATCAATAAGGCGCTAAAGGATTACGGTATAGTTTAATTAGTTCGGATAAAACAATGAGATAATCAGGATAATAAATATAATATTAAAAAAGGTTGAAACTAATGGATAAGACAGCGGTAATAGTATGCGGCAGCAGCGGAAAGATGGGGCAGTCTATAATTTCCCTGCTTAAAGACGAGCAGTATCAAGACCTTATACTAATTGGCGGGGTTGATATTAATAACTCAGAAAATATAACTAAAGAATCGATAAACCTTAAAGACATAGAAGATAAGAAAATCTCTTTCGGAAAGTTTGTCACATTAAAAGAAGCGCTGCATTTTACATCTTCCGTAAAAAATAAGGTTATCATTGATTTTACTTCAAGGCAGTCTTCGCTGATTCATGCCGAAGAGGCTATGCTTTACAGCGTTCCTATAGTCATAGGCTCAACAGGATTCAACGATGAAGATATCGCTAAAATAACCGGCTTTGCAAAGCATATGCCTGTAGTATTATCGGGAAACATGAGCTTAGGAATCAATGTTTTGCTTAATACCGTTTATGATATTTCTAAATATCTTGGCAAAGATTATGATTGCGAAATAATAGAAATGCATCACAGACATAAAAAAGACGCCCCCAGCGGAACTGCGTTAATGCTTGCTAACGCAGTTGCAGAAGAAAGAAAGCTCGACCTTAAAGAATCAGCAGTATATGGAAGATGCGGAGAAATTGGCGAAAGACTTGAAAATGAAATCGGTATATCTTCGGTAAGGGCAGGCGATATTATCGGCGAACACAAAGTAATCTTTGCAGGTAACGATGAAGTTATAGAGATAACTCATAAAGCAATATCAAGGAATAATTTTGCAAAAGGCGCAATTAAAGCAGCTTTATGGCTAAAAGATAAAAAAATGGGATTTTATGATATGAGAGACGTATTAGGTTTAGAAAAACACTTATGAACAGCAAAACAAAATATATATTTGTGACAGGAGGCGTTGTTTCAAGTCTCGGAAAAGGCATAGCTTCGTCTTCCATAGGCGCTCTTTTAGAAGCAAGGGGACTGAGTATTACTATACAGAAGCTTGACCCGTACATAAACGTTGACCCGGGCACAATGAATCCGTTTCAGCATGGAGAAGTTTTTGTAACGGATGACGGAGCTGAAACTGACCTTGATTTAGGTCATTATGAAAGATTTACGTCACTGTCTTTAACCAAAATTAACAATTTTACCAGCGGTCAGGTATATGACGCAGTAATAAATAATGAGAGAAAAGGGATTTATCTCGGAAAAACAGTACAGGTTATCCCGCATATTACAGACCAGATTAAAAAAAATATTATTAAAGTTTCTGAAAAAAAAGATGTTGCAATAATAGAAATAGGCGGAACGGTAGGCGATATTGAAAGCCTTCCCTTTCTTGAAGCTATAAGGCAATTTAAATTAGATAAAGGCAGAGAAAATGTTCTTTATATACATCTTACCCTTGTTCCGTATATCAGTACCGCCGACGAGCTAAAAACTAAACCTACCCAACATTCCGTGAAAGAACTCAGAGCAATAGGGATAGAGCCTAATATAATAATATGCAGGGCGGACAGACTGCTTCCGGATGATATCAGAGCTAAAATTGCCTTATTTTGCAATGTAGAACAAGATGCAGTTATTACGGCAAAAGATGAAAAAAGTATTTACGATGTTCCCTTAAGTTTACACAAAGAAAGACTTGACGCAAAAATTATCGAATATTTAAATATATGGGCAAAGTCGCCGGATTTAAGCGCATGGTCAAAAATTTCTAACGGGTTTAAAAATGTTAAAGGCTCTGTGCAGATAGGCATCATCGGTAAATATGTCGACCTGAAAGAATCTTATAAAAGTTTAAATGAAAGCCTTATCCACGGCGGTCTTGCCAACAATGTCTCGGTAGATATTATGTATTTTAATTCAGAAGATTTTGAAGGCGATGCGGATAAAGTCAAAGAATCTCTTAATAAATTATCCTGCTGCGGAGGCATTCTTGTACCCGGAGGGTTCGGCTCAAGAGGTATTGCCGGGATGGTCAACGCTATAACATACGCAAGGCAGAACGATATTCCGTATTTTGGCATCTGTCTCGGGATGCAGCTTATGACTGTTGAATATGCCAGAAATGTTTTAGGTCTTGACGATGCGGATTCTTTAGAGTTTAATGAAAATACGCCTAATCCTGTTATCAGTTTAATGGAAAATCAGAAAAATATAGGCAAAATGGGCGGTACTATGCGTCTTGGCGCTTACCCGTGCGTTCTTAAGAAAAATACGCTTGCCTATAATATTTATTATAAAAACTCCAAAAAAACAAATAGCGAAAACAACAAGAATCTTGTAAAGACAAACCTTGACGGTTCAGTTTATATTTCTGAAAGACATAGGCACAGGTTTGAGTTTAATAATAGATACAAAGATATATTTAATGACGGAAAATTTGTATTCTCAGGACTTTCTCCGGACGGCAGATTAGTTGAAATATGTGAATTAGCAGACCGCAAGTGGTTTTTAGGCTGCCAATTTCATCCTGAGTTTAAATCATCACCATTGTCGCCGCATCCATTGTTTAAAGAATTTGTGGCAGTAGCTGTTAAATATAAAAAGAAATAAAATATACAGTATAACTCAGTCAAAGTAATAAAATGTAATGTAATGTAAACGAACAATATTATATTGTATCTTTAGCATAATTATTATGAATTTATCAGAAAAAGAAAACGCATTCACAAAAAATGATTTAAGAGAACATCTCGGACTTAAAAATTCTAATAGCGCTTACCCGCTTATTATTGCAGGACCTTGCGTAATAGAAAGTTTTGAACTGGTTGACCAGTGCGCTTCTTTTTTAAAAAATCTTTCAGAAGATATGTGTTTTAATTTGATATTCAAAGCGTCTTACGATAAAGCGAATAGGACTTCCATAGATTCTTTCAGAGGTCCCGGCGTCGATAAGGGGATTGAAATTCTTGCAGAAATTAAAAATAAATATAATCTTCCTATACTTACAGATGTGCATAGAATTTCAGAAATAGAAAAATTAAAAAATACGGTTGATATCATTCAAATACCGGCGTTTTTATCCCGTCAGACGGATTTGATAGTCGAGTCTGCTAAAACAGATAGAATAATTAATATAAAAAAAGGCCAATTTTTAGCGCCATGGGATATGGCAAATGTTATTGATAAAATTAGAAGTACCGGAAATAATAAAATATTAATTACAGAACGGGGTGTTAGCTTTGGATATAATAATCTCGTTGTAGATTTCAGGTCTATCATTATAATGAAAGAGTTTGGAGTGCCTGTTGTCTACGATGCTACGCACAGCGTTCAGCTGCCCGGAGGTTCCGGTTCATGTTCCGGCGGCGACAGAAAATATGTAATACCGCTCGCAAAAGCCGCAGCTGCTTTAGGTTCAGATCTTTTGTTTTTTGAAGTCCACCCTAATCCTCCGGAAGCAAAAAGCGATTCTGCCAATTCTTTATATTTGTCCTCTTTAAAAGATGGTTTAAAGTCTATTTTTGCAATTGCAGCAGTTGAGGATAATATTTAGCTAAACTGTCTGTTTTTCGCAAAAATTTTGATATTATATAATATTATCTCATATATTAAACATCTTATATTATGGAAAAATTAAATCTGAATAAATTAAATAATGAATTAGATAAACCGGATAACAGATTTATGGATGCTGAAATTATAGCTACTGCTTCAGAGGTTCTTAAAATAGAGGCAGATTCTATTGTTAATCTTATCGGCAGGCTCGACGCCGATTTTCAAAAAGCTGTCGATTATCTTTATAATATTAAAGGAAAAGTTGTGCTTACCGGCATGGGAAAGTCAGGCATAATTGCCAGAAAAATTTCTTCCACGCTTGCCAGTACCGGTACTCCGTCCTTTTTTATGCATCCTGCCGAAGCCTCTCACGGAGATCTTGGTATGATAGCTTCTGATGATGCAGTTATTGCATTATCTTATAGCGGATATACAAAAGAACTTATTTCTATATTGCCTGTGATTAAGCTTGTAGGGGCAGGCATAATATCTTTTTGCGGAAATAAAACTTCTCCGCTTTTTGAACTTTCAGATTATTTTTTTGATGTTTCAGTTGATAAAGAGGCATGTCCGTACAATATCGCTCCTACAGCAAGTACGGCGGCGCAGCTTGCAATAGGCGACGCTCTTGCAATGTGTCTGCTAAAGAAAAGAAATTTTCTTGAAGAAGATTTTGCAAGACTGCATCCGGGCGGCTCAATCGGTAAAAAGTTTTTAAAAGTTAAAGACATAATGCACACAGGAGACGGCATTCCATTAGTAAAAGAAACAAGCCGGCTTAATGAAACAATTATGGAAATGACATCGAAAAGGCTTGGTTTGACAGGCGTGGTTGATTCCTCAGGTAACTTAAAAGGCATAATTGTTGACGGTGATTTAAGAAGAGCTATGCTCGCCAAAGAAGATGTGTTAAATAAATCTGCGGCAGAAATAATGACTCCGGAGCCGAAAGTTATACTTGAAGATGCACTGCTATCAAGTGCTTTAAAAAAAATGGAAGATTTAAAAATTACGGCTCTTTTTGCAATAGAAGCCGAAAAAGAAATGAAACCTGCGGGGGTAATACACATACATGATATTATTAAAGCAGGTATCACGTCGTATTAAAAACAGCTTAATAGCAATTAATGGCAGTTCATAGCAAAATTATCAAAAAAATTATAAAATAAATTGCTAATTATTTAATTATAATTCAGCGTAACTTAACGCAGGTCATATGAAAAATTTAAATAACGTTAATTATTCCGATATTAAAATTTTAATTTTTGATATTGACGGCATATTAACGGATGGCAAAATATATATGTCGGAATCGGGGGAAGAAACAAAATGTTTTTTTGCTCATGATGGAACAGGTATAAGGTTGGCAAAAAAATTCGGTATTCTGGTAGGATTTATATCGGCAAGAAAAAGCCGTGCGGCAAAAAAAAGAAGTGAGGAATTAGGCATTGATTTCTATGTGGAAGGGTGCGTCGATAAATTCAAAAGTTTGCAAAACATTTTAAATGATTATAATTTAAATTTTCAGAATGTTTTTTATATGGGTGATGATATAGTAGATATCGAACTTTTAAAATGCGCAGCTCTTTCCGCAAGCGTTCCAGAAGCTCCTGCTTATGTGAAAAACTTTGCTTCCATAACGGCAAAAAATCGTGGAGGGCAGGGTGCCGTCAGGGAAATGATAGATTTTATTCTCGAAAAAAAAGGTTTGTTAGCTCAATTACTAAAAGAATTTGAGCATAAATAATTTAGCTTGTATCACTGAAAAATAGGGCGGTTAATGGTGTTTTTAATATTAAATAATAATTTGAACAGTAACGATTTAATAGGCATTTCTCTCAGCAGCAATAATTTGACCAATATTGCTCTTAGCAATAACGATTTGATTAACAATAATGATTAAAAATATCAATGTAATAAAAAAAATTTCTTTATTTATAGGTATTTTTTTTATAATAGTTCTTGCATTTTTTTTAATTCTCCATTATGTAAATATAAAAAAAAAATCATTTTTACAAATAAAAATTTCTAAAAATTACATAAAATTAAAAAAAATAAATTATAAATTTTTTAAACATGGCAAATTAGCGTATGAGATATTTGCAAAAAGTTTAAAATATTTAACCCCAAAAAAAAATATAATTAAACTAAAAGGCGTAAAGGCTGTCATATTTAATTCGGTAAATAAACCGGAATATACTATCACCGGTAATTCAGGCAGACTTAATATTAAAACTAAAAATGTAGTATTTTCAGGCAATGTTTTAGTTAAAAGCGTCAAAGGTTCTTATCTTGCGACCGATTTGCTTTATTATTTTAGTTTAAAGCAAAAAATTGTAGCACCGAACGGCATCAAGTTGTCAGGCAAAAAATATTTTATTACCGGCAAAGAATTAACGATGTATCTTAAAAAAAATATTTTTGTTATAGGTAAAGATGTAAATTTTAATGCAGAAATGATAAAATAGACTTATAGCTGCAATATTTATTAAAGTTTAAAGAAAAATTACGGAGAATATATTAATATATGAAAATTTTTGAAAGCGGAAGCGGTTCGGCACATCGATTGAGAGATAATAATAACAATAGCAATAATATTTATAATTATAATAAAATTAATATCAATAACAAAAAAGCTCATAGCGGGCGGCAATGTCTGCTAAAATCAGTATACCGCAAACCGTCACGGACACGAATACAAATACTAAGCATATTAAGAGTTTGTGCAGCAGCAGCTATGCTGTATTTGCTGCCGTTAAATATTTTTTTGTGCGCAAATTATACATATGCTGCCGGTATTGCCGTTCCGGTTAAAAATGACATGAAAATTTCAAAAACTAAAATTCATATTACATCAAATTCTCTTGTGGTAAACAATAAAAAAAAAATTGCTATTTTTTCAGGCAAAGTGATAGCCATTAAAAAAAACCTTAAAATATTTTCGCACATTCTTAAGGTTTTATATAACAAAAAAAATAAAATTAAGCAGCTGATAGCCATTGGTAATGTCCATATTATTAAAGGCGGCGATAATATTACTGGCAATAAAGCGGTATTTAATAATACCTCCAAAACAGTGATTGTAACCGGACATCCGTACGCTTGGTCAGGAAAAAATAAGATTACCGGAAAAATAATAGAAATGAACCTTGCTACCGGAATTTCAAAAATATTGTCAGGGCGGGGACAGCGGGTTAATGCGGTTATTTATTCGAAAAAATCTTTAATTATTAAAAAAAATAAATCGAAGAAAATAAGAAAACAAAGCAAAATAAAGAAATAAATTAAATTATATAAAAATTAAGTCAATAGTCAGAAAAGGAAAAGGTGTCAGATTTTATTTTTTTGCATATGAAGTATCCAATTTGCAAAAAAAATATTTGCAAAAAAAATTAATCTGACACCTTTTCCGATTAAAAATTTAACAGAAAACATTTAATTTAACGTTTAATCATTTAAATAAATAAATACAAATTGTTAAAAGCAGCCAACTTAATAAAAACATTTAAAAAAAGAACCGTTGTAAACAATATAACGCTTGAAATAAATGTAGGCGAAATAACCGGTTTATTGGGTCCTAACGGTGCCGGCAAAACAACTACGTTTAATATGATTTCCGGAACTATAAAACCTAATAAAGGAAGTATATTTATTAACGGCATTAATATTACTAAAGAGCCTATGTATAAAAGGGCAAGACTAGGCATCAGCTATTTACCTCAAGAGTCTTCGGTATTCAGAAAACTTACTGCTGAAGAAAACTTGCTTGCTATTTTTGAACTGTTAAAAATTTCGAAAACTGAAAGAAATAAACGCTTAGACGAATTAATTGAAAGATTCGGGCTAGGTCATGTCAGAAAATCAAATGTCATGAGTTTGTCAGGCGGTGAAAGAAGGAGGGTAGAAGTTGCAAGATCATTAATTCTTTCGCCTAAATTTATTTTATTGGATGAACCGTTTTCAGGTATAGACCCGATAGCCGTTGAAGATATGCAGGATATTCTGCTAGAATTAAAAAAAGAATCTATAGGGATATTAATCACAGACCATAACGTGAGAGAAGCATTAAGAATATGCGACAGCGCCTATATTTTAAATGACGGTCAAATAATAGAAAAAGGCAAACCTTCGCAAATAATCACCAGCAATGTCGTGAGAAGATTTTTTCTTGGCGAAAAATTCAGTCTTGGCAATTAAAATATGTCGCAAATAGAATTAAAACAAAATCTTAAATTAAGCCAGCAGCTTATAATGACGCCCCGCCTACAGCTTGCTATAAAAATGCTGGCGATGAATAATATCGAATTGTCCGAATTAATAAATCAGCAAATTGTAGAAAATCCTATTATTGATGTTGATGTTGTAATGAACGGCGATGAAAAAAATTATAACGAAAGCACTAATAGCACTAATTCTGATGTTAATACGGCAGACTATAAAAAAGAATTCATTAACGATAGTGATGCGGATACTTCTAATTTTACTAATCGCGATTCTGAAGGCATACCGGAAAATATTCAGAATTTGAATGACAAAGATGATATGCATGCAATAAATGATTACATTGCTAATTACGATGAACAGCTGTATGATTTATCCATCAATACAAATACCGATTGGAAGCAGGATAAAAATTATATAATTGAAAATACTGTCGCCGGCACGGAAACACTTTATGAATTTGTTATGAAGCAGGTAAGGACAGGTGATTTTAACAGTGACGAAGTTAAACTTGCCGAATATATTGCAGGCAATTTAGATTCTGACGGATTTTTAAGGATATCTTCGGATGAATTAGAAAAATATGCCGGTAATTTAGTCCCTCTTTTAGATGATGTTTTATTTAAAATACGTAAATTGGAACCTGTCGGGATTGCGACTTACGATCCTCTGTCGTGTCTTTTATTTCAGGCGGATTATTTTTTTCCGGAGGATGATTTATTGAAAAATATTATAAAAAATTATATAAAAGATATTGCTAACGGAAATTATAGCAAAATTGTTAAAGAAACAGGAAATATTTTGGAAAATGTTATTAAATCGGTCAACCGCCTTAAATCGCTTGCGCCTAAACCGGCGATAAATTTTGACAATCAGAATAATAATTATATTATTCCGGATTTATATGTAGAAAAAATAAACGGCAAATATACTGTTTTTATGGAAGACAATTATTTGCCGCCTATAAGAATAAATTCGTACTACAAAAAAATATTAAACGGCGAACTTATATCAAATGCGGTTACAAAAGATTATGTAGAAGAAAAATTAAAATCGGCCGTTTGGCTCATTAAAAGTATTAAAAACAGAAAGGAAACAATATTAAAAATTGCGCAGTTAATTATTGATAAACAGCATGATTTTTTTGAAAAAGGTACAGGTTATTTAAAACCGATAATATTAAAAACAATAGCCGATGAATTAAATTTACATGAATCTACCGTTTCAAGAGCAACGTCGAATAAATACATAAGTTCTTATTTAGGTGTTTTTGAACTTAAAAGTTTTTTTTCTAATTTTTCATTTGGAGAGATTTCACCGGACAATATTATGTCTAAAATAAAACTTATCATTGAAAATGAAAAAAACTATGGTAAAATTTATTCAGATAATGATATAGTGAATTTATTAAAAATAGAAAATATCGCAATAGCAAGAAGAACTATTGCAAAATACAGAGAAATTTTGAATATACCGTCTTCAGCTAAAAGAAAAAAGAAATAATAAAATTGAAAATTAAAGGAGATATGCCAATGGATATTGTTGTCACGTTTAAACATCTTGAACCTACAGAAGCTATAAAAAAATACGCCGAAACTAAAATTTCAAAACTGGAAAAGTATTTGAGCGATATCATAGAAGCCCATGTAACATTAAGCATGGAAAGGGTTCAGCATAAGGAATCCGGTGTTGCGTCAATTAAGCTGGTTGCTAAAAATATTACAATAAATGCGCAGGAAGAATCCTCTGATATATATGCAGCAATAGATCTTTTGACGGATAAAGTTGAGACGCAAATAAAAAAACATAAAGAAAAATCACGGGAAAAGTTTAAAGATAGCGAACAGGCAGAAATATTTATGCAAGAAATGTCTACTACGGATATTGAAATTATAGATAATTATGAAATAAAGCAGATGGATTTACGTGAGGCTATAAATAAATTAAATAAAAAAAATGAAAATTTTATAATTTTTAAAAATAAAGAATCATTTAAAAATTCCGTGCTTTATGCAAAAGATAACGGAGAATATGCAGTAATAGAAATAAATCCTTGATAATTAATAATATGGGTACGGCGGAAGATTCAAAAAGTTATTTTAATATTGTCTTAATAAGCGGCATATCCGGCTCAGGTAAATCTTCCGCTTTAAAAATTTTAGAAGACAAAGGTTTTTTTTGCGTAGATAATATGCCTTTATTGCTTTTGCCTAAATTTTTGGAAGTGGTGTTTGCTGCAAGAATAAAAAATATTCTTTTTGTTGTAGATATAAGAGAGAAAAAATTTCTTTCAAGATTAGAAGAGCATGTGAGATTTCTAAAAGATAGATCAAATTTCTTCAAATTTATTTTTTTTGATGCCGATGATGATACAGTTATAAAAAGATACTCAGAAAGCAGGAGAAAGCATCCGCTTTCCGAAGAAAAAGGCATTCATGAATCTATTAAAAAAGAAAGAATGCTCCTGAGCGGTATTAAAAAGCTTTCAGATATTATTATAGACACCTCTGATGTATCCATACACGAATTAAATTCGCTAATCTTGCCGCATGTTGAATGCGTGAGCAATAATCATATTTTTAGCGTAAGAATGGTATCTTTCGGATTTAAGTTCGGCATACCGTTAGAATCTGATACGCTGTTTGATGCGAGATTCCTGCCCAATCCTTTTTTTATGCCGGAGCTTAAAGATCTGACCGGATTAGACGAGAATGTAGCCGCGTATCTGAAGCATTTTGAAGAAACAGACAGATTTATAAATTATATATACGATTTTTTAACATTTTTTCTTCCCTTATATAAGAAAGAAAATAAGTCATATTTCACTGTTGCCGTTGGATGCACGGGCGGCGTACACAGGTCTGTTTTTGTGGTAAATGAATTAAAAAATATGTTTTATGCGGAAAATGAAGCATATAATATATCTTATCTTCATAGAGATATAGGCAAAATTTAAGATAAACTTCTAAATTCTTGAAATCCATTGTCTTTTTTTAAATTAATGATATGCAAACAATGCTGTTTTGCGGCAGACAATGATGTATTGATATAAACATTCTTTAATTTTGCCATAATTAGTGTTGAAAATACATTAATTTTATATTATCATTAAATAAATGCAGTAAATAAAAATAAATCATGAATAATTAATAATAACAATATGCAGTTTATGTTCAAATAAACACATGCATATTCGGAGGCGCAACAATGGATCATAAAAGCGGAAATTATATTTTTACTTCAGAATCTGTAACAGAAGGACATCCCGATAAGATATGCGATAAAATATCTGATTCACTCCTTGATAATTTTATATCTCAGGATAAAAATTCCAAGGTTGCTATGGAAACTATGGTGACGACAGGTTTAGTGGCTGTTGCAGGCGAAGTTAAATCAAACGCTACAGTTAATTATCAGGAAATAATCAGAAAAACTATACAGGATATAGGATATGACGATTCCCGCATAGGTTTTGATTTTAAAAGCTGCGGAATTATCGTTGCGGTGGGTTCTCAGTCTGCAGATATAAGAATGGGCGTTGAAAGAGAAAAAGACGAAGACCAGGGAGCCGGGGACCAGGGTCTTATGTTCGGTTATGCTACTTCCGAAACCGATGAGTTTATGCCTATGCCTATATATTATGCTCATAAACTTACAAAAAGACTTGCAGAGGTCAGAAAAAATAAATCGTTGGATTTTATCAGACCTGACGGCAAGTCTCAGGTTTCTGTCAGATATGAAAAATCTCAGCCTGTAGAAATAAGTTCAATAGTGGTATCTACGCAGCATTCAGATGATGTTTCTCAAGAACGTCTTACGGATGCCGTCATAGATGAAGTTATAAAAAAAGTCATTCCGGCGGAACTCATAAATAGCAGCACAAAATTTTTTATTAATCCGACGGGAAGGTTTGTTATAGGCGGACCGAACGGCGATACAGGGCTTACCGGAAGAAAAATAATTGTTGATACCTATGGCGGAATGGGAAGACACGGAGGAGGAGCTTTTTCTGGCAAGGACCCTTCAAAGGTTGACAGAAGCGGTTCATATATGGCTAGATTTATTGCCAAGAATATTGTCGCATCCGGTCTTGCTAAAAAATGCGAGGTTCAGATAGCCTACGCAATAGGGGTTGCAGACCCTGTTTCCGTAATGGCAAACACGTTCGGAACAGGTATATATAATGATGAAACAATTTCTAAAACCGTAAGCAGCGTTTTCAATTTAAGACCATACTCTATTGTTAAAACCCTTGATTTGCTTAAACCTATATATGCCAGAACATCTAATTACGGGCATTTTGGAAGGACTGAAGACGGTTTTACATGGGAACAGACGGTAAAAATTGCCGAACTTAAAGAAACGGCTAAGGAATTAAATAAATCAATGGTAACGGTTTAAATATCGTTTTGAATACAAATAATAAACTAAAGTTATAAAATTATAAGGGGGTTGTGTTTTGGCTGATATAAAGGATATAAAACTTGCAAAACAGGGTAAAGAAAGAATACTGTGGGCAGAGCATGATATGCCGGTTTTGTCTATTATAAAAGAGCAATTTGCTGAAAAAAAACCTTTCAAGGGTAAAAAAGCAGGGTTGTGTCTTCATGTAACGGCTGAGACCGCCAATCTTGCCAGAACTCTTAAAGAAGGCGGAGCAGAAGTAGTGTTGTGCGCATCAAACCCGCTTTCGACTCAGGATGATATTGCCGCTTCATTAGTCAAAGATTTTGGAATAGACGTGTATGCCATAAAAGGAGAAGATTCCGAAACTTATTACAATCACATAGAAAGCGTATTAAAATATGAGCCGAATTTTACATTAGATGACGGTGCTGATTTAATATCTACGATACATAAAAAACATAAAGATTTAATAAAAAATATCAAAGCTTCGATGGAAGAGACTACTACCGGTGTCATAAGACTGCGCTCTATGGAAACCGCAGGCGAATTAAAAATTCCGGTGATTGCCGTTAACGATGCCGATACAAAACATTTGTTTGATAACAGGTACGGAACAGGACAATCTACTATTGACGGTATTATAAGAGCCACCGATATGCTTCTTGCCGGCAGAAATTTTGTAGTTTGCGGATACGGATGGTGCGGAAAAGGGCTTGCAATGAGAGCAAGAGGAATAGGCTCTAACGTTATAGTCACGGAAGTCGACCCTATTAAAGCGTTAGAAGCCGTCATGGAAGGTTTCAGAGTAATGCCGATGGTTGAAGCTGCAAAAATAGGAGATTTTTTCTGTACGGTTACCGGTGATATAAATGTTATAGACGAGCATCATTTTGAAGTTATGAAAGATGGAGCAGTTATTTCAAATTCCGGACATTTTGATGTTGAAATTAATATTAAAAAATTAAGAAAAATGTCAAAATCCATGAAGAATATTAAGGATTATGTTGAAGAATTTACCATGAAAGACGGCAGAAAATTATATATTCTTGCTGAAGGCAGGCTTATTAACCTTGCCAGCGCGCATGGTCATCCTGCAAGCGTTATGGATATGAGTTTTTCCGTTCAGGCGCTTTCTGCAGAATTTGCTTTGTACAGCAGCGATATGCTGCCTAAGGTTTATGGCGTACCAAGAGAAATAGACGAAAGGATAGCTTTCCTGAAACTTAAATCCTTAGGAATAGATATAGATACTCTTACGGAAGAGCAGGTCAAATATTTACGCTCCTGGCAGGAAGGAACATAAAAAATAAAAATCTCCCTCTTTTTCATAGATATATTAGATATAATATATTAGAATTACTTTTAAACCGCCGCCTATCAGTATGGCGGCGGTTTTTTATTTTGTATTATTTGTTCAACAACTGCAAAATATCTTACTTAACTTAATCCAACTTTGCCACTATTAACGGAAAACACTTGATTTTACTATTTTTATGAGGCACACAATATTTCCGTCTTGCTTTCCCTCTTTTGTCAATTAATCTAAATCAGAAATAAGGTATATTGCAATAAATAGGAAAGATAAATCTGCCATAAATGCCGCTAAAATAGGATTCAGTTGTGAACTCATCCCTAAAGATATCGCAATTGAATTTATTATCCAATAGCCGAATGCTAAAATAATGCTGATGCCGATAGCAGCGGAAGTGCCGGATTTTTTGCCTATAATTATACCTATAGATATTCCGATAAGAACCAGCATTAAATTTATTAAAGGAAAGGCAAATTTTGAATACATAAACGTTTTTATTAGATTTAAATTTGAATCTGTTTTTTTAGCAACCTTTAACATCTTAAAAAGATTAAATATTGATAAAAATTCTGATTTTAAATCGTATGATTTAAAAAAATTAATGCTGAGTTTTATAGGAAGGCTTGTTGTTTTAACAATTTTAGCAAATGAGGGATAATGCTGATTTTTATTAAAATTATTTATTATTACATCGTCCATTATTAATTTGTTGTGAACAAAGTACCCGTTTTTGGCGCTGTATCTTTTGACAAGTTTGAATTTGTTGTTAAATTCATAGACGCTTAATCCTGCTAATTTTTTTTCAGATATATTTAAAACTTTTGCAGTTATGATATATTCTTGATAATGTATAGCTATATCTTTTGTTTTAAATTTATAAATCGATTTTACGCTGTAGTTATTGTTTTTATTTATATCCTTTTGCATAACTATTCTTCTTTCGATATTTGTTTTTACCGCTATAAAATTTGAGAGTGCAAAAGAAAAAATAGACAGCCCGAACGCAGTTATTATTAATGGAAGTGTAAATTTCAGCATACTTATGCCTGAAGATTTTATAGCTGTAATTTCATTATTTTTATTAAATGAGATTATTATTAGCATTGTTGATAATAAAATTGATAAAGGTAAAATTCTATATATTATCTCAGGCAGTTTAAGAAGAAAATAAAGAATAATATAGCTGAAATTAGGAGAATGTTTTGTAAATGCGCCCACATTAGATATAAAATCAACAATTATATAAAAAGAAGACAAAGAAATTATTGAGACAGATAACACTTTAAAAAATTCTTTAAGCAGATAATTTCTTAATATTTTCATTTTGCCGATGCCTTTATATATAATATAGCGCCTGTGGCAAATAGAATTATATCTGCCCCAAAAACTCCTATAATGGGATTAAAGCCGGTTTTAATTGACAGATACAATCCTGAAGTAAATAAAATATAATATAGCACGACAATTGCTATGGTATAAAATATAGCCATAAATAAACTTCTTTTTTCCGACAGCATAGCCAGCGGCAAGCCGATGAACACAAAAAATATTACCGCAATAGGTATGGCAATTTTTTTAAGTATATATATTAAATAAATATTTTTAATATTGTTTTTGTTACCTGCAGAATTATATTTAGAAATGAGCTGCGAAATAGTCATAAAATGCACTGAATTATTTCTGGAAGGGAATGAAAGTCCTTTCAGTTTGATGTTTATTTTATAAGTTTTAAAATGCAGTATCCAGAAATTTTTTTTAGATCTGTATTTTTTTTGAATCTGCCCATTTTTTAAATAAAAAGAAATTAAATTTTGTTTTTTATTGTAAACAATATACCCTCTGTTAGCTATTAAAACCATAGAATTATTTTTAATTTTATATAATATAAAAATACCTTTGATAGAAGACTTTGAAGGATTTACATGCTTTATAAATATTTTATAGTTGCCCAATTTATTAGAAAATGAATTTTTTTTTAATGCAGAAAGCACTGCTTTTTTTATTTCTTTAACAGCTAATACTCTAAAAAAATAATTAAATCTCGGAGCCATGTAAAAAGAAAAAAAAAGTGAAGCAACGAGGGGTATTAAAGAGAATAGCAGGGCAGGCTTTGTTAATTGCCATGTATTGACGCCGGAAGCCTTTAGCGCCATTATTTCATTTGACTGGGTCATTTTGCCGAATACTACTAAAACTGCGAGTAAAAATGAAATAGGCAGTGTTATTATCATAAAATCAGGCAGCGTCAAACTGGCGAGTTTAATGACGGAAGTGATGCTGACGCCTTTATTGATGACCATTTCCGTCAGCATTAAAATTCTGTTGGTAATTATGCTGAAAGTAAATATAATAAGTCCGAAAATAAAAGGCGGGAAAAATTGTTTAAATATGTATCTGTTTATCAAGGACATAATTTATAATTTATAATATACCGGCATGTTAGAAAGATAATTGATTAAATTAACCGTTTGATTTAAGATTATTACAATAAAAATTAAATTAATTAATTTTAGTATATAATAATAAATTATTGACTACTTATAATAATAATATTAAAATTATGATTATAAATTAATAAAAATTATTACCTTATACTGCAGTCAATTTTACGATTATATCAAAATTATGCTTTAATTTAAAGCTTTGATTTTTAAGGAGGAGCTGCTATGCCGATACCCTACGAAGTATTGTATGTTGATGACAGCGATGCAATGCAAAAAACCGTTTCTATGATTTTTTTAAATAATTCCGAATTTAAAATAATTCCTCTTTACGACGGTTCTTCAACAGCAGCAATTCTTAATAATAGTCTTCCGTCCATTATTATTATTAATTATAATATAAGCAATGCAAGCAGCTATAATATAATAAAAGAGATTAAAAATAACGGTTTATATTCCAATATTCCTGTGCTGCTGGCTGCACCTTCCGATCTGCCGAATAAAGAACGGGAATTGTTTGTTGAGGCGGGTCTAACTGGGTTTATATATAGACCTTTTGATAAAGAAACCTTTATTAATAAAATAAAGAGGTCGTTAGGTTTAAGTATTAATGAAGATAAAATTTATGATATTGCAGAATTTGAGAAAAAACATGAAAAAGTTGAAAATAGCGGTATTCAAAATATTCAAAATATTTCAGCTGAACAATCAGATAATTTGACGGAAAATACCATGAAAACAGATAATATCAGGGCAAATTCAGATTCAGGACAGGAGCAGGATTCTGCTGAATTAAGCGAAGCGTTTGAAAATCTTTTTAAAGATGATAATATTTTTAAAGAATTTCAGAAATTAGATAAAGAAAATGATAAAATAAATGTTCAGAAAAATGCGACCGTTAATGTTAATGATGATTACAATAAAGTCCCGGATGCTGTTCCTGATGCCGGCAGCCGTATCGATGCCGGTACTAATATTGGCGTTAATACGGCAAGAACAGATATTGCAGATAACGTTATTAATATTACGCAATCCGCATCCGTAAATGCAAACATTGCTCCACCAGTAGAATCGGCGGGAAGTATTCGCACAGACATCAGAGACAGCTCCGGCAATAGCAGCGTTCCGGACGAGATAAGCATATCCGAGGTTGTTCCTTACGAATTAGAAAGTGTCAGAAATATTAAAATAGAACATGTTGATAATAATGGCGAAGGACAGGAAATATCAAACAACAACATGCAGCAAACTAACGGCACCTTACATGCCGAACATGCCGATGCTCCGGCGGCTAAATCAGAAAGTTTTAATAATAATAATGATGATGATGTTCATGATAATAGCGATGAAAACAAAATTAACGAATATATGTCTAAAATTATTATCAATGAAGACATCGGTAATAGCGATAATATCAGCAGTTTAAATTTCACAAATAACAATAATGAAGAAAATATAACCGCGGACAGCGCCGGCGGGTTAGATATTATTCAACCGGAGCCGGACAAACCGGTTGAAACAGAATTTAACATAAATATGCCTGAAATTTACGATATTCAGGAATCTAACCGTGATGAAGGCGGAGGTATTGCCAATTTTGGTGAGAATAATAATGATAATAGCGATACCGCTGATGACGCCAATGAAAATTATGTTTTTGCCGAACAGGAGCAGAATAAAGCAGATTATAATGCTCATACTACACAAAATGATTATGAAGTTCCTGCTGAGCAGAATTATTTAAATTTAGCTGAAATACCGGAATTGAAAAATATAGACGATACGCAAATTTCTTTATATAATATTAACAATGATAATAATAATGCAGTTAGTAAAGGAGGTAATGTAAAATTGGAGTTTATAAATGATGAAGTTATCGGCAAAATAGACGAGTATATAAAAAAATCAATAAATGATATAATGAATGACATACAGCCTGAAATAATTGAAAATATTAAAAATATATTACCTGAAATTGCAGAAAAATTAATAAAAGAAGAAATTGACAAAATTAAAAATGAAAATATTTGATGAGCAGGTAATTTCTTTAGTTTCTAATGCGTTAGCCGAAGATATAAAAGGTTCGGACATTACTACGGACGCTATTGCAAACAGATGTAATCCGCAGATTGAATGTGAGGTAATAACAAAGGAAGACGGCGTTGTTTGCGGTTTAACCATTTTTTCATTAGTTTTTGATATGTTAAACAAAAATAATTTTGAAATTGCTTATTTTGCTGAAGAAGGTGAAAAAATAACAAAATTTCAAAAAATTATTTCTATTAAAGCCAAATCTGATGTTATCTTATACGGTGAAAGGACCGCGCTCAATTTTCTTCAATTCCTTTCAGGAATTGCGACAGCATCTAATCTTGCAGCGAATGAGCTTTCAGGTTTAAAAACAAAAGTTCTTGATACAAGAAAAACGCTTCCGGGATTGCGCGCTATTCAAAAATATGCCGTAAATGTCGGCGGGGCAAACAATCACAGGTTTAACCTATCATCGGGCATTTTAATCAAGGATAACCACATAAAGCTTGCAGGCGGGATTAAGCAAGCCTTAGGAATGGTGAGAAGCTATAATGCCGGATTTAATCAAAAAATAGAAATTGAAGTAAGTTCGATAGAACAGGCAGTCGAAGCATTAGAAGGACGGGCTGATATTATAATGCTTGATAATATGAGTATTGCAGAAATGCAAAGGGCTGTACAAATTATCGGCAAAAATGCCGTTACGGAAGCCTCCGGAAATATTACTATAAAAAATTTAAGAAAAATAGCAGAGGAAACTAAAGTTGATTTTATTTCTATGGGTTCCCTGACTAATGCCGTCAAGCCGATTGATTATTCTTTAAATTTTGTATAATTTTGTATGATTTCTGTAAATTTTAACTTAATCATGGAGGATAATTTAACATATGAATGCCATTAATGAGTTAGATTATATTGATATTTTTGAGATAAAAAAACATCTTAAAACAAATTTTATAGGAAAAAATATATTTTACGAAGAAAAAGTAGGTTCTACGAACTTAATGGCGAGGGAGCTTGCTGTTAAAGGCGCTAAGAACGGTACTGTGGTTATTGCCGATACACAGGATAAAGGCAAAGGCAGAAACGGAAAAATATGGACGTCGCCTAAGGCATGTAATATATATCTGTCTATTATATTGAAACCCAAGTTCAGTCCTGAAGCTGCTAACGGCATGACTATTCTGGCGGCAACGGCAGCTGCGGAATCTATCAAAGAAATTTCCTCTATTACTCCGCAAATTAAATGGCCTAACGATATTTTAGTAAATTCAAAAAAGGTCTCCGGAATTTTAACGGAAATGAGCACTCAAAATAATGTCATAGAATATATTATTATAGGAATAGGCATTAATGTGAATCTTAAAGAAGAAGATATTTATGAAGATATAAAAAATATAGCTACGTCCTTATATATCGAAAGAACAAAGGAGCTCGGACAAGTAAACGGAAACAGCCTGTTTATAAACAGAAATAATCTGATAATAAGTTTCCTTAATAAATTTGAGAAATATTATGAAACATTCCTATCTACCGGTTTATCGTCAATATTGCAAACTTATCAAAAATATTTTGGAATGATAGGAAAAGATGTGGAAATAAATAGTGAAAACCACAAGATTAAAGGCCAGGTTGTCGGCATAGATTCCAAAGGAGCATTATTGTTAAAGACCGGAGAAAATGAATTAGAAAAAGTGGTTTCCGGCGAGTTGACTGTCTTATTATAAATTATTAATAATTTATAATAAATATATTATTGCAGGTTTATTGCATGTTTAATATTGAAAATTGCCGGAAGCGTTTCGACTTTTTTCAGCTGTTTTATTCACTCTATAATGAAATATTAATATATATAAGCACCTAGTTTATTTACTAGTTTATTTAATAGTCTAATAGTTTTTTAATACATTATGTTTTTATCCTGCGATATCGGCAATACAAACACCGTATTAGGTATTTATAATAATTCAGACGGCAATTACAATGATGAAGAGAAAGATATATTTAGGGTGTATAGGATTTCGACTTCGGAAATATGTTCATCAGGGGATATTTTCAATACATTAAGCAGATTATTTTTTAATGACGGCATCAGTATAAGCGGTATAAAACATATTTGTATATCTTCGGTAGTTCCATCCCAAAATCAATTTTATAAATTGTTTTGCAGTCAGTTAAGCTGCCGCACAGTTTTTATTTCTTCAGTTTCAAAAACAGGTATTAATCTAATGGTTGAAAACCCTGACAAATTAGGTGCGGACCGTATTGTTAACGCAAGCTACGCATATCATTTAAGTAAAGAATTTCAAATAATAGTTGATATAGGAACAGCATTAAAAATTGATATCGTTGATGCGGCGGGAAATTTTAAAGGAGGCATTATATTTCCGGGAATAAAAACCCTTGCCGTGTGTCTTAATGAGAAAACTGCATTACTTCCGCTGATAAATATAAATGAATTAAACTGCTGCAAAAACAGCTGCAATGTTCTGGACGGTAACAATAAAGACGTTAATAACGGCGTTAGCGAAAATGATAATGACAGCGGTAACGAAACTGATATCAATAGCAACAATACCATACAGTTAATAGGCGGCAATACAATTAAAGCAATACAGTCAGGATTATTATACGGCACTATATTTCTGATAGAAGGTTTTATAAAAGAAATTCAGAAGCAATATGGCAAAACAGAATGCAAAGTTATTTTTACCGGTGGACTATCTAATATTATCGCTGCTCAATGCAAAATGAAAGGCTTAAAAATAATTGACGGTTTATGGACGATAAAAGGTTTAAAATTTTTATATGACCTAAACGCAGCGCAGGCTAAATCTCAAACGTAAGACCGTCATAAGACGGGAAAATATTTGGCGGCAGGCAGGCGGACAGTTTTTCGTATTCAATTTTATGTCCCATATGCATCAGGTAAGTAAACTTCGGCTTTAGTATATTTGATATTTCAATAGCCTTGGCTACGGTCAAATGTGTAGGATGCTCGTCATATCTGAGAGCGTCAATCATAAGTACTTTGATGCCTTGCAGCAATTTAAAAGATTCTTCGGGTATTTTTGAAACATCGGTCAGATATGCTAAGTCTTTAATCCTATAGCCGTTTATCAGCTGGTTTCCGTGAAAAACAGGGACAGATTGAATATCTATATTTTTAAAATTAATTTTATTATCAATTATAATATTTGGTATCAAATCAGGCTTACTTGATTGCGTCTTTTTTTTAAAAATGTAATCAAATCTTGTTGTTATAGTTTCTATATCTTTTTCTGACGCATATATGGGAATCGCTCCTTTGTTAATATAATTGAACATTCTTAAATCGTCAATCCCGAATAAATGGTCGGCATGCGTATGGGTATACAGCACTAAGTCTATCTTGAGAATATTAAATTTTAAAGCCTGAGTTCTCAAGTCCGGCGTTGTATCTATGAGACAGTTGACATCATTTTCTGTTATAAGTATGGACGGTCTTAATCTTTTATTTTTTGGATTTTCAGAAGTACATACTTCGCAATTGCAACCTATTAACGGCACCCCTGTTGATGTTCCGCTGCCGAGTACGAGTATTTTCATTTATTTAAACTATGTAACCCTGTATTATATATTATTTTTTATTAGCACTGTTTTGTCTTACTTGTCTTTGAACTTATCTGAACTTATCTTAAAATCTTAATTTTTTAATATGCGGCTGTATGAGCATTTTGATTATGCGTTAAACTTATAATTATATATAGGCTTACGCTCATATTTTATATGTGTGAGATGCGCTTATGATTTGTAAGATTTATCAGGCAGCAGATATTATGATTTATTTATTGTATCGGTTAAATGTTGTATAATTATCTAATGACCGGCAATGATACAACAACACAATATTTACATCGCCACTGTTATATTTGTGATGCTGTTGCAACGATGCAGCAATATAACGGTATAAACCCGACATTTACATTTTATTATAAAACAGCCCGCTTGGCAAGTTTTATAAAACAAAATTTATAAAACATTTTTAAAAACTTAATAGAAAATAACCAATATAAACTGTATTATTATTATAAATATTATTATAACTAATGAAAAATAAAAATAAACCTCCCAGAGAAAAAATGCGTATCAAAAGAGAAATAATTTTTATATTTATCGGGATATTTTTAGTTATTGTTTCTACTTTTATAGAAACAAGAATGCTTTCTTTTGCCGATGTTTCCGTAACCTCAAAAATTATTGTTTACGCATATATTAATATAACCGTAATTCTATTTCTTTTAATGCTGTTTTTGATTATAAGAAATATTATAAAACTTTTTTTAGACAAACGAAAAAACGCGCTTGGTTCGAAATTGCGTTCTAAACTTGTTGCGTTATTTGTGCTGGTAAGTCTTATCCCTTCCTTTTTTATGTTTGCAGTTATAATTGCCGCGGGATTTTTTGCTAACGGAATTAATAAATGGTATGTTCCCGGCATTGAAAAAACGATGGGGTATGCGCTAAAAATAGCAAAGTTCTCAGATACTCATAAGCAGGGCAATAATATATATAAGCATATTCGGCGCAATTCTGTTCATTCAGCTAACTCAATATCTATAGATAAAATAGATAGAATAAACAGAATGGCTGACTATATAAAACATTTTTATGCAGAATATTGGCAGGTCGGATTTTTAAAAAATCCCATAGAAACAACATATTTTATCTTATTTTCAACCTTTACCCTTCTTATTCTGTTTATTTCTATCTGGGTTGGATTTTATCTTTCCAAAAAAATAACGGAACCGGTAATAAACCTTGTCAAAGGAACGGAAAAAATAGCTTCAGGCGAGTTAGACGTAAATATTAATGCAGGTTCCGACGATGAGATAGGTATGCTTATAAATTCATTTAATAATATGGCTAAGGACCTTAAGAAAAATAAGGAAATTATTGAAAATGCCAATATGAATCTTAAAAACATCAATGCTGAAATTGAAAGAAGAAGAAAATATATAGAAATTATTTTAAAAAATATAGGCACCGGCGTTATTACTATTGACTCTTCCGGAAAGATTAAAACAATAAACAATGCGGCAGAATATATGTTTCAGGTTAATTTTCAGGAAGCAGCAAATAAAAATTATAAAGACGTTTTCAGTAAGATTACTTTTTCTGAAATAAGAGAAATTATAAAAAATCTCGCTAAAAATAATAAAGAAGAAAGTATTACAAAAGAAATGAAATTAAATATAAACGGTAAATTGCATGTTTATATTATTAATGTTACGGTAATGAAAAATGAAAAAGATGCTTATATAGGATTTATCATAGTTATTAACGATACCACCGATATGATGAAAGCGCAGAGAATAGCCGCATGGGAAGAAGTTGCAAAGAGAATTGCGCATGAAATAAAAAACCCGTTAACGCCGATAAAATTATCCGCCCAGAGATTAAAAAGAAAATTTGGAGATAAATTAGAATATGATAATAAAATTTTTAACGATTCTATCGATATTATAATTAAAGAAGTTGATGATTTAAAAGGTCTTGTAGATGAGTTTTCTTTATACGCCAGACTGCCTAAAGCAAATTTTAATTATGCCGATGTAAATTTGTTAATAGAAGAATCTTTTTCTTTTTATAAAAACGCGCATAAAAATATACAATTTATTCATAATAATATAAGCGGGGATATGCCGTCGGTTTATATAGACAAATTGCAGTTTAAAAGGGCTATAATAAACATTCTTGACAATGCGGTGTACAGCATAAATATCAATCGTAAGCATAAACGGGAAAAAGAAACTAATTTTATTAAAGCAGAAACGTTTTTTAATCAGGAAAAACAAATTGTAACAATAAAGATATCCGATACGGGCTCAGGTATCGAAGAAGAAAATCTGCCGAATATATTTGAACCTTATTTCTCCACGAAAAGGGGCGGTACGGGGTTAGGGCTTGCTATAACCAGAAACATTATTACCGAAAATCGCGGGATAATATATGCCCATAATATTTCTGACGGCGGCGCAGAGTTTATTATTGAAATAAAACTTGTGAATGATATTTAATATAACAAAGATATTAAAAGATATTAAACGGTATAAAAATAATAATGAAATCTATACTTATAATAGACGATGAAGAAAGTATAAGAAAATCCCTTGAAGGGATTTTTATCGACGAGGGCTATGGCGTAATTTCCGAAGAATTTGGAGAAGAAGGACTTAAAACATTTTCAGAGAAATTGCCTAATGCGGTATTACTTGATATCTGGCTCCCTGATAGCGACGGCACTACTATTTTAAATTCTATGGTTAAAATTAATAAAAATATTCCAGTAATTATGATATCCGGACATTCAGATATAGATACGGCAATTAAAACAATAAAAATAGGCGCCTATGATTTTATAGAAAAGCCGCTTTCTTTAGAAAGGGTTCTTATAACTGTTGAAAATGCGCTAAAATTTAATGAATTAAACGAAAAAAAAATTGTTCTGGCGGAAAGCATACCAGGGTATGAAGATGAATTAATAGGCAATTCCGATAAGATTAAAGAATTAAAAAATAAAATATTAAAAGCGGCAGTTTCAGATGCACCTATTTTAATCACCGGAGAGAACGGGACAGGGAAAGAGTTAGTTGCAAAATCTCTGCATTTTAACAGTTCAAGATTAGAAGAACCGTTTATTGCCATTAATTGCGCCGCTGTTCCCGAAGATTTAATAGAAAGCGAGCTGTTTGGTTATGAAAAAGGAGCATTTACAGGCGCATTGTCGCGTAAAAAAGGCAAATTTGAAATTGCAGACGGCGGGACGCTTTTTCTTGATGAAATAGGCGATATGAGTTTAAGAATGCAGTCGAAAATTTTAAGGGTTCTGCAAGACAATAAATTTCAGCGTGTAGGAGGGGAATCTACAGTGGAAGTTAATACGAGAATTATTGCGGCAACAAATAAAAATCTTGAAGATGAGATAAAAAAAGGCAATTTTAGAAGCGATTTATTTTTCAGGCTTAATGTAATACCGTTTTTTGTTACGCCGCTTAGGGAAAGAAAAGAAGATATACCCATGCTTGTTAATTATTTTATTGATAAATTTAACCGCAGCAATAAACAAAAATTATATATAACTATTGAAGACGATGCGGTGGAACTTTTTAAAAATTATTCATGGAAAGGTAATGTAAGGGAATTAAAAAATATTATAGAAAGATTTGCGATAATGTATTGCGGCAGCCGGATAACAAAATATGACGTTGCAAAGGAATTAAAAATAGATATGGAATATTGCGAAAATAAATTAAACAATGCTGCTGATTCTAATATTGACGATTCAGATAATTGCATATACAATATTCATGATAATAATGCAATAAGTAAATATATCGGTATAAATTCTTTAAGAAAAGCAAAAGAAACATTTGAAAAAGATTATATAATCTCAAAATTAAAGGAAAATAGTTTTAATATTTCAAATACCGCTAAAAAAATAGGAATGTCCCGCAGAAATCTTCATAATCGAATAATTTTACTGAATATAGATAATCATATTCATAATATAGGCAGTGAAATTAAAGAATAATTGATAAAATTATTAATCAATTTTGCCAAATCTTTTTTTGCCCATAATTTGTTCAATTATTAGTCAATATATAAAATGATTAAAATTTATGCATCTATATTGACTAAAAATTAGGCATTACTGCACTATTTCTCCATTCATAATTTCTTGCCGAACAGCTTGTTATTGTGCGGGTTATTAACCGGTGTGTACTATTTTTCATTTTTTTAAATGATAACTTGTTAATATTATTCTGTTTTTTAAATTCTGCCGCTATGCTGACATTTGCTATACCTCATAAATGCGCCGGCGCCGTAATAAACAATACAAATCAGCAATATCAGCATATTGCCGTTGATTATGCTTGAGCTCGGTTAAAATAAACATTCTGGCACTATTATTGCATTGATATAAAAACAGTTATACAAGAATTAATGTTATATGTTTATCATAAAATTTTACAATAATATTTTAATTTTAATTTTTATTAAATATTTTTTAACTATCTTAACAACTGTTATTTTACAAAATTTTAAGGGGAGGCAGTTATGAAAGCGGGTATTAGGAATAGTAAGAACGAAAAAAACCGAGTAATGCAGAACAGTAAATCGAGTGCGGTATTAATCTCATCAAAAAAGTTAATGTTTTTAGTTTTGTTTGCATTATTTTTTGTTTCAGTGATTGTTTCAAAGAGTTCTTTTGCAGCTGAAACAATGTCTTCAGGAGCCGGAAGCGCCTTTCAAAACGCGAACAGTCAGAAAGCGAAATCCGGTAATACCGACAGCGCGGCGCTGAACTCTCTGACGCTAAAAATGAATAAAATTTCTAAAGAATTAAATGAACTGAAAGCAAAACAGAAAAGTTCAAATTCCTATTTTTCAAACATTCAGCTTCTCGGTACACTGATAGGTTCTTACACGTATAATCTTGCTAAACCGAACGGCTATAACGGCAATTACGGCGATAACTGGCAGTCCGACGGTTTTGCGGTTAATAATGCCGACATTACATTAAGGCGCTCCCCCGGAACGAATTCTAATCCGTATGGCGTAGGTTTTCATATTTCATTGGACTTCGGGCAGAATATTCAGTTTTATAAGGCATATTACGGTAATTTATCCTACTTTACGCAGTCCATGCAGGACAGAACCCCTTACGACGTGAGGCAGGCTTATATCAACATAAATTTGCCGGTCGGAAGCGGTCTTGATGTACATATAGGTAAAGAAAAAGAACAGTTGGGATTTGAAAACTTCAATCCTATCAGAAACTGGAACGATACATATTCATTGCTGGACGATGCCGAACCTGCAACCCTTACAGGCATATTTCTAACTTATAATTTTGTTCCGCAGCTTACTTCAACCTTGGGTATTGCTAATACGGATAATGCGGCAGTGCCGATTGATAACCTGCCGGTAATAGAATTAAACGAGTCTTATGCGCCTGTGAGCGTCTTGACTTTTAACGGCGGATTCATCTATGGAGCAAACAGTTATTTTGTGGCGAATAATTCATTGTATCAGGACAATCTGAATAAATCGTTTTACAGCTATATAGATGCTCAGTACAGCCCCGACAACGACTGGTCCTTTGTGGCTGATTACGAAGTAGGTCTGGGAGGAGGAATTAACAGCGGCGTTTTAAGTTCAAACGGCGTATCTCCGTCTGAAGTTGTGTACCCTGCTTTAATCCAGACTTCCGATTCTACATACGATAAGTCTCATTTTAGCGGGGCAGCGGTCTATATCCATCATCAGAAAAATTATTCAATAGGAATGTTCGGAGAAACATTAAGGGAAACGCTGGCATTAGACCCCAACGGTATGTGGGAAGCTACGAGCACCCCCGGAGTATCAAATACTTATTTGGATACTACTCTTACGTTTGCTTATCAGCCTTCCGCCGCATTATTTAAAAGTACGCAGTTCAGGCTTGAATTTGAGCATCAGTCGGATAACCATCATGTTTATGCAGGATTAACCGAAAACCACAGCGTGCAGAACACGGTAAATTTTATGGTTCTGTATAGTTTTTAGGCAGTTATAATTATAATTTAAATTTTCGCACTAATATGAGCACAATATGATTTTTATTATAAAATTTTTAAAATGGAGGAGGTGAAAAAAATGAAAAAAATTGAGGCTATAATTAAGCCGTTCAAACTTGATGATGTTAAAGAGGCATTAAATAAAATCGGGATTCACGGTATAACAGTGACTGAGGTTAAGGGTTTCGGAAGGCAGAAAGGACATACGGAGTTATACAGAGGAGCAGAATACAGGGTTGATTTTGTCCCTAAAACAAAACTTGAGATAATATCTTCTGACGAGATAGTTTCCGAAATAGTTGAAGCTATTGAGAAATCTGCAAAAACCGGAAACATCGGAGACGGGAAGATATTTATTTCTCCTGTTGAAGAAGCTATAAGAATCAGAACTGGCGAAAAAGGAGAGTCGGCAATTTAGTTTTACATTTGAAGTTGTATTATATAATTAATTACTACAGATACAAGACTGATTTGTAATTATGTTTGCTAAAAAATGCGGCGGATAAAATTAGGAATTGGCGTCAGTTTGGAATTTATATATATCTTTCGCCGTGTTTTACGATTAATTGCCTATGGTTTTATAATTATGATGATTATCATTATGATTATAATTTAAAAAGATACAATTATATAATCTGGAGAATAATTATGAAAAAAATTAACGGAATTTTAACAGTTTTCGGAGGGCTGTTTTTAGTTCTCTTTGGCTGGGCTACACCCGTATTTGCGGCGACTACTAAGGTGCCAAAGTTTGTTCCGGGAAATATAGCGTGGGTACTGGCTTCTTCAGCGCTTGTGCTTATAATGACACCGGCATTAGGGTTTTATTACGGCGGTATGGTCAGAAAGAAGAACGTGCTGAATACTATATCGCTAAGTTTTATTACAATATGCACGGTAAGTATTATTTGGATATTATGGGGTTATTCTATAGCGTTCGGACCGGATGCTTTTTTTGGGATTATAGGTAATCTTAAGTATTTAGGATTGGCTGTTATGGGTGTGAATCAGCATTCGAGGTATGACGGTACTATTCCTTCTTTTATTTACGTTATGTTTCAATTAATGTTCGCTATAATCACGGTTGCGCTTATCAGCGGTTCTTTAGTGGAGAGAATCAAATTTTCTTCATGGGTAGTTTTTACTGTAATATGGCTTACTGTAGTCTATGCTCCTGTAGCGCAGTCGGTGTGGGGTGTGGGAGGGTTATTTAATAACATGGGTGCGCTTGATTTTGCCGGAGGAACGGTCGTTCATATAAATTCCGGTGTTGCAGGTCTTGCAGGCGCATTAGTCCTCGGCAAAAGAAAAGGATATATGAAAGAAAATATCATTCAGCCTAACCAGCTTGCATATACAATCTTGGGCGGCGCATTATTATGGTTCGGATGGTTTGGTTTTAATGCCGGCAGCGCGTTAGAAGCTAACGGTCTGGCAGCATCTGCTTTTCTTGTAACAAATACTGCTACCGCCGCCGCTGCAATAAGCTGGATGGTTGCGGAATGGATTCATAGCGGCAAGCCTACAACGCTGGGAATGATTTCCGGCGCGGTCGCAGGTCTTGTTGCTATAACGCCTGCTTCAGGTTTTGTTAACCCGCTTGCGTCTATTGTTATAGGACTTGTAGTCGGTGTTCTATGCTATTCTATGGTAGTTTTTGTAAAACCTAAACTTGGTTATGATGATGCGCTGGACGCTTTTAATGTTCACGCTATCGGCGGAGCATGGGGAGCGCTTGCGACAGGGTTATTCGCCGACCCTCTTATAAATCCGGGACATAGCGGCTTATTTTACGGAAATCCTCACCAGGTTGTTATTCAGCTGATAACCATTGTATCGGTTGCGGGTTACTCTTTTGTGATGAGTTTTATAATATTTAAACTTATAGATAAATTTATGGGCTTAAGAGTGAGCAAAGAGGAAGAAGCTATGGGACTTGATATCACTCAGCATGATGAATCGGGTTATAATCTGTAAGTAAAATAACTTAATAAAATAACATAATTTATAACTCTTAACAAAAACAAAGATGTTTATTAAGATGCTTATAATTAATTAAAGACATTGATTTATTTAATCCTTCATGGCTTGTAAAAAAATATTATTAAATTTGTTTTTTTATTTTTTAGTCATGAAGGATTTTTTATATATATAATTTATTATGTATATAAAATAATGATAAAATATAAACAGCTGCTCAATTAGAGAATAATAAAAAAAAGATAACTAAAAAATATAAAAAATATAACCAAAAAATAAAAAAACTAAACGTTTCAAAATTGCTAAATAATACAATCTTTTTTCTTGTAGGGCAAATAATTTAATAGAATTGAATTATGGATATTAAATTTAAACTTATTTTAAATAATATAAATTATTCAATAATTCTTTTTAATGAAGAATTAACAGTTGAATTTTTAAATATTGCCGCTCAGGAACTTACAGGATATTCGGATTATTTCTCTTATTCCAATCATTTAAACGCAAACCAATTTTTTCATAATAATAAATATATTATAGCTAAGATAAATGAAGTTATGAAGACGGGGGAAGGTTTTATTGATTTTGATTTTGAATTTTATAAAAATAACAGACAAAATAATAAGAGGTCGATAATAGTCGAGATAGCTAAGATTAATGATGATGAGAAATATTATATACTTATATCCATGAAAGATATAACGAGATTTAAAGAAATGGATAATATTATTAAAAATGAAGAAAAGCTGCAAAATTTTTCAAGATTTATAGCTGAAATTTCCCATGAGATTAGAAATCCGCTTGGCGGAGTAAAGGCTTCGGCCTCATATCTGAAGAAAAAAATTATTGAAGAACACGATTCTCTCCCTGAAAGTTTAAAAGAGTTATCGCAGTTTACAGAAATAATTGTCAAAGAGATAGACAGAATTAATATTTTGATAGAAGACTTACTGTCATTATCTAAAAATCATAAAATAAATGCGGAAATGCTCAATGTAAACAAAGTCATAAACGAAATCATTGAAATAGAGACTGCAGTTAATTCAGAAAAGAATATAAAATTTATTAAAGAATTTGACCCAAGTTTACCGGAAATATTTGCTTCAGAGGATGCTTTAAAACAGGTTTTTTTGAATATAATAAAAAATGCTATTGTGGCTGTTCAGAATAAAAACAAAGGATTTATCAGAATCACTACAAGAATTGATGCTGAAAGAAATATTCCAAAATTTATAAAAATAATTTTTTCCGATAACGGTGTAGGAATTAGCAAAAAAGATTTTAATAAATTATTTGAACCGTTTTTCACTACTAAAGAAAAAGGCACAGGATTGGGACTCGCAATATCGCAGAAAATTATTTTTGAACATAACGGTTTTATAAATGTGAAATCAGTAAAAAATAAAGGTACGGATGTAATTGTTTATTTGCCTGAGGGGAAAAATAAAAAAATCGCGCATTCTATAAATCATACATAACATTTATTGTTAAACCTGATATTATTTTTGGATAAAAAAAGGTAGATTTTTGAGGCATTCTTAAATTAAGCGATGCTATTTTTGTAACATCTTCAATTTTTGTCGGATTCATTAAGAAAACGGCTTCTATTTTCTCTTGTTTATTATTATTACAGGTATTATTTTTACAGGATATGCTGCCTATTGCATTCAAAGCATCTTTTTCATACAAAATAAACCGCTGATTGTCTATATCAGAGTCTTCCATCTGCAGAATATTTTTAAAAATATAGTTTTGCAATATTGAGACGTCTAAGCGTTCCAACGGATTATCGATAGCATTCCTGACGGTATCTTTTAAAGAGATTACAAAATATTTCCCTGATTCGTGAATAAATCCGAAGGATGGATTGTCCTTATTTTTATTGAGGTCGCCGACAATATTTTGAGCGTCCGACTGCATAATGGTAAAATTTTTTCCAACTTCGTTTATAAAATCTTCAAGTTTTATTTTTTTATTAATTATACATCTGTGAGTAGGCAAAATGAGCATTCCGTCCTGATTAATCGGCGCAAAATACATCATGCAATAGTCTGCGTTGATTTTTTTATTATTGTTGCCGGCGGATTTAATATAGTTTCTAAAATTTAAACACGTTTCGAATCTGTGATGACCGTCTGCAATATATATGCTTTTATCCTCCATTTTTGTTTTTATAAAATCAATTAAATTTTTATCTGTTACTCTGTATAATTTATGCGTTTCATTTTTATCGTCAGCAAACTCGGAAATTTTAGATGCTTTATTGTTTTCAATAGAATCGGTTATGAAATTGACTATGGATTTGTCACCGTCTTCAAATATAGAGAAGATAGAACTGAGGTTTGCTTTTGTAGCCTCCATTAGTTTGAGCCGGTCTTCTTTAGGCTTAGCAAGGGTTTTTTCGTGACCGAAAATCTGCGAATTTTCTTTCTCCGCAGGTAGTTTAAATAATGAAATAAAACCTAACCGTTCATATTTTTTACCTTCGGATGCAAAACTTTGCAAATATAAATATATTGCCTCTTCATGTTCGCGGATTAGAACATTTTCTTTAATCCATTTATTTAATAGTTCATCTGCGCGGGTATATTTATTATTGACAGGCGAATCATTATTATTTTCTTTGCCAAGAATAAGTCTTATAATATTGTATTCCGACCTTTTGTACAGTGCCTCCTGAAGCTCTTTGCTTATAACGTCATAAGGCGGAGCGGTAACCTCATCAAACTTAATTTTGCCTGTATTATAAATATACGGCTTAAAAGAAGCTATTTCAGTTTTTGGCATAATAATATATCCATAAATTTAAAGGTGTCTGTCCCCTTTATTAAACTTAATTTTGCCTGTATTATAAAATAAAATGTGTCTGCCCCCCTTTATTATAGTACCGGAGCTGCGCCGGGAGAAATATATGAGTGCAATCCGGGAATAAGCAAATCCACACCAAGATATGTGCATATTACTACAATAAAGCCTATAACTGCAATCCATGCCATTTTCTTTTCATTCCAGCCTTTGGTGAGTCTTGCATGGATAAATACAGCATATGTAATCCATGTAATTAACGACCATGTTTCTTTAGGGTCCCAGCTCCAGTACCCGCCCCAGGCATTATCCGCCCATGCAGCTCCTATTACGATTCCTATTGAAAGAAACAAAAATCCAAAAACTACGACCTTGTAAATAGCTTCGTCTAAAATATCAATGGACGGGCTGAGCAATATAAACTGTTTATAAAGCAATATGAATGGATAAAATATAACCGAAGCTATTTTTTTTATCGGATTAATTTTTTTAGAAGATTGTTTTACATCTTTATCTTTATTATATTTATTGGTTTGATTATACTTTATCAGGAATAAAATGCCTATGCCGAACGCTGCTGCAAACGCTCCGTAAGCTAAAAATAGCGAAATTATATGATAAAGAAGCCAGTAGCTTTTCAGCGCAGGTATTATGTATGGTTCTATCGTACTGGTAGATAACGGGTAAAATGTCGCGAATCCGAGAGCGCATATAGATATAAACGTCATAATAAATCCAAGGGAGTTAAAATTATAAAATAATTTTAATAAAATAAAACCGAATAAAATTACATATGCGAAAAAAACTAAAGAATCGTACAGGTCTATAAGCGGCGGAATATATATTCCTATTTGGTACGAATACCGCCATCTTATAATGAAGGCAAAAGTCTGCAAGGCGAACGCAGCTAACACTATTACAAAAGAAGCCGTAGAAGCTAATTTATTTGTAGTGAACATATATATAAAATATCCTATAAAGCTTATAATTATCATAAGCAGGGATATAGTAAAATAAAAAGACCCGTCTAAAATTGATGCGTTCATATGAATCATATTTATGTACCCTCAGAGTATTCCATTATTTTAACTGCGTATTCTTTAAGTTATTAAGTACGTTATTATATGAAAATTTATTTGAAAAAAGTATCAAATTCGCCGATACTTTCAAGGTATCTGAGCATTCTTTATAATATCTGTTTTTTTAATATTTCCGTAAGTCTATCCATCATAGAGTAGAATGATGCAAATTTCTTGTGTGGAACAGATAATATCTCAACTTTATTTATTTTTTCGTTTTCGGAAGACGTAACCCTTACCCATAAAGACTGCTGATTAAAGAAAAATGAAAAGAATAAAGCAAAAATTAAGATTGCCGAACCAATCCACACTATATCGGTATCTACATTTTTTGTGATTTCCACGCCGCTGTAATAGTATGTTTTTATTCCTGCAAAAATAAAAGCTATATTATCGTTATATTTTGCAAAAAATAAAGGCATATTTCCTTTTTTTGTTCTATAGGGCAATTCCTGAAAAACAAGAGGACTGCTAACCGTTTTATCATTTTTAATTACCGATATATAGAAAGGAATCTGGTCTTTTGCAGGGTGTTTAAAAAAATTGAACGAAAATTTTATATTATTTATTTTTGAATTATATATTTTTCCTGGTACCGCATATATTAGTCTTTTATTATTTTTATTGCTGTTTTTCAAATTAAGTACTAATATCTGTGCGGCGTTAGGTTTATAATGACCGTAGCTTGCCTGATAAACAGTTATTCCGTCATATGTGAGCGGATGATTAACCCTTATTGATTTAGTAAGAATAGTTATATGTTTTTTTATAATCGTCAGAGTGCTTATATAAGCCTTCGGCATTCCGTTTTTATAATATTTTGTTACATAGTTGTCTAATTTTATTTTAAACGGCAGCAGAACGGGATTATTATTTTTTAATAAATAAGAATGTTGGACGGTTTGTCCTACTTTGATATTTGTGTACGATCTGTATCCCAATGTCACGCCGAGAAAGACACCCGCCAGGATTACTATTGCGCCGAGATGAGCAATATTCGGCGATATTCTGAATATAGAATTTTTTGAAAAAAATAAAAAATTTCCTGAATTGTTTTTTTTATTATCGGCATTGTTGCTTGCATCCCCGTTTTTGCTGCTTATTTTTTGAACTTTTTCATTCTCGCCGCTCTTAAAATGATTAATATTTTCGCCTATATTTTTTAATACAGGTTTTCCAAATTTTTTACCGAATGTTTTTTCGGCAAAATTCAATATTTCAGAGGGGCTTTTTGATGATTGCATTGTTATATATTTAGCCTTATAGCTGTTTTTTTTCAGAGCATAGTCGAAAGAAGTGTTCGGATCTACTATATTTTTAATAATATTAGGAAGTTTATTTGCTGAAGAAATTATCATAGTTAAAATAAGCAGTGCAGCAAGACCCACGAAATACCATGAGTTGTAAATATTTAAAAATCCCAGCCAGTAGAGAATGTGAAAAACAGTATTGCCGTAAATTATTTTATATTGCGCTATAGTATCGCCCTGGTCTATTACGGTTCCGATGATTGAGACTGCGGCTATAAGTATAAATAAAATTATTGCTAATTTTATTGAAGAAAAGAATTTATTTAATTTTGATAGCATAGAGTTTTATGTTTTTTATTATATTGAAAAAATTAATTAAAAGTTAAGTTTATTGGTCTTTATGGTGTCTTTATAGTTACAAGTACATCATGAATATTATTTACTGTTTATTGTCCATTGCTTCAAATTATAAATTTTATAAATTCTATTTTTATTTTTTTGACTTTCATAAATTATATTGCTTTTAATTTAGATTGTAAAGCAAAATTGTCAATTTTGTCTTTAAAGAAAACATATAAAACTTGACAAAAAACAAATTTATTGGTTTAATTATTATTAGCACTCTATATTATAGAGTGCTAATAATTGTATATGTAAAGAATAGAGATAAATTTATGGAAGAGTTTCTTAATGAGCGTTTTCAGGAAGTATTGCACTGCATAATAGAGGAATATATTGTTACCGCTAATCCTGTAGGCTCGAAATTTATTGCAGGGAAATGTTCTTTAAACTTGAGTTCTGCTTCAATAAGAAATATTATGGCATCTCTTGAGGAAAAAGGGTATATACATCAGCCTTATTTTTCGGCCGGCAGAGTACCGACTTCTTCAGGCTATAAATTTTATATAAACAGCATTTTAAAGACAAAAAAAATATCAAAACAACAGAAAGAGGAGATTAGAAGCAGTTTTAATATTTCAGGCAGGGATATAAAAAAAATATTATGGCAGGCAGTACATTTACTGTCGGAAATTTCGCATTATATGCCTATCGTACTTGCGCCGGAGAGAACTTATGCCAATTTATTGCATATTGAATTTATAAAATTAGATAAATCAAATCTTCTTGTAGTCACGGTATTTGACGGCGGCATTGTTGACAATAAAATAATTGGCGCCGACAGAGATTATACTCAGGCGGAACTCAGCAAATACTCGGCAAAACTAAATGAAATAATCAACGGACATAATATTGACGAATTAAAAGATGTCATTCTTAAAGGTATTGATAAAGACAGAGAAAGTTTTTTTTCGTTATTAAACGGTATTATTTTTAATTTTGATTTAGTAAAAAATAAAATTGAAAATGAAGACGATTATTTATATATCGGTTCAAGAATGAATTTATTTGATGAACCGGAGTTTTCAAATTATGAAAAGATTAAATCTCTTATTAAAGCTTTTGAAGATAAAAAAACTATAATAAAATTATTGGAACTCGCTAAACAAAAAGAAGGTATTCATATATTTATAGGTTCGGATACCGAATGGTCAGATATTAACGGTTTATCGGTGATTACGGCGTCTTATCATAGCAAGAAAGGATTTGCGGAAGGTTCGATAGGTCTGATAGGACCATCGAGAATGAACTATGCCATGGCTATTCCGGCGGTAAATTATATGGCAAAGCTTTTATGTGATATAATTTAAATATTTTAATGAATCAAATAAATAAAATTAAATAAATAATAATCGGGAGAATTGAATATGGATGATAATAAAAGAGATGAAAATGATTTTAACAATGAAGATAATAATGAGGCAAAAGATGTTGATGAAGAAAAAGGAAATAAATCATCGTCTAATATAGACATAGCGGATTTAGAGCAGATGGCTGAACCGGCATCCCTGACTGAAGCGTTAGAAAGTCTTAATTATATAAAAAACGCATTTATAAATTTGAAGAAAGAATTTGATGAATTAAACGAAAAATATCTTAAAATTCTGGCTGATTCAGAAAACTTCAGAAAAAGAATTATCAGAGAAAAAGAAGAATCATTAAAGTACTCCAACGAGGGTCTTGTTAAAGATCTGCTGCCGATTCTTGATTACTTAGACCTGGCTATAAACCATTCAGCTTCCTATATCGACAGCGACGTGTCAGGAAATCTTAAAGTTTTTGTTGACGGCGTTAAAATGGCTAATAATGAATTTATAAAAGTTTTGCTGAATCATGGTGTTAAAATTATAGAAACGAAAAATAAAGAATTTGACCCTAATTTTCATGAAGTAGTCGAGATGGTAAAAGATTCGGTTGAACCTGAGGGGAAAATCATAGAAGAAAAAAGAAAAGGGTATATTTATAAAGACAGATTGTTAAGACCGTCATTAATATGCATCTCTAAGTCTGACGGCAGCTGTTAAGTTAATAATAAGCTAACAACCGGTTTTAATATAATTTAATATAATATTGATTAATTACTGCAATAGATATAAAATTATAAAAATAGTTAAAAATAATTAAAATATATAAAAAAGGAGAGATAAAATTATGGGAAAAGTTATCGGAATTGATCTGGGAACTACCAATTCTTGCGTCGCTATTATGGAAGGGAAGGAACCTGTAGTTATTGCAAATTCTGAAGGAGCAAGGACGACTCCGTCTGTCGTTTCTATTTCTGAAAGCGGAGAAAGATTAGTCGGACAGGCAGCTAAAAGGCAGGCAGTTACTAATCCTGAAAATACCATTTATGCCGTCAAAAGACTCATAGGCAGAAAATATAACGCACCTGAGGTACAGGCTTTTAAAAAAATATGTCCTTACAAAATTGTCGAAAATGATAACGGCGATGCATGGGTAGAGGTTAGAGGCAGAAAATACAGTCCTGCAGAAATATCTTCAATGATTTTAATGAAAATGAAAAAGACTGCAGAAGATTATCTCGGGGAAACCGTTACCGAAGCTGTTATCACCGTCCCTGCTTATTTTAACGATTCACAGAGGCAGGCTACAAAAGATGCAGGTAAAATAGCGGGACTTAATGTTTTAAGGATTATCAACGAACCTACCGCATCTTCTTTGGCTTACGGTTTAGATAAGAAAAAGGAAGAAAAAATCGCAGTTTATGATTTAGGCGGCGGAACTTTTGATATTTCAATTCTTGAGCTCGGCGAAGGAGTATTTGAAGTTAAATCGACTAACGGAGATACTTTTCTTGGAGGAGAAGATTTTGACCAGCGCGTTATAGATTATTTAGCCGATGAATTTAAAAAAGATTATGGAATTGATTTGAGAAACGATAAAATGGCGCTTCAACGGTTAAAAGAAGCTGCGGAGAAAGCAAAAATAGAACTTTCTTCGGCTCTAGAGACGGATGTAAATTTGCCGTTTATCACCGCTGACGCAAGCGGTCCTAAGCATATGAATTTAAAAATAACAAGAGCAAAACTGGAACAGTTGACCGGCGATTTAATAGAACGGTCTATGAAACCGGCGGAAATTGCTTTAAAAGATGCGGGTTTAACTACCTCGCAAATAGATGAAGTAGTCCTTGTAGGCGGACAGACAAGAATGCCTAAAGTTCAGGAAAAAGTTAAGGACTTTTTTGGCAAAGAACCCAACAAAGGGGTAAATCCGGATGAAGTTGTTGCCGTAGGAGCCGCAATTCAGGGAGCTGTTCTTAAGGGCGATGTCAAAGACGTACTGCTTCTTGATGTAACCCCTCTATCTTTAGGTATTGAAACATTAGGCGGCGTTACGACGAAGCTTATTGAAAAGAACACTACTATACCTTCAAGAAAAAGTCAGATATTTTCGACGGCGGCAGATAATCAGCCGGCTGTTACAATTAATGTGCTTCAGGGCGAAAGGGAGATGTCTTCAGATAATAAAAGTTTAGGCAGATTTGAACTTACAGGAATACCTCCTGCTCCAAGAGGAGTCCCGCAGATTGAAGTTACATTTGATATTGATGCAAACGGTATCGTACATGTTTCTGCCAAGGATTTAGGAACAGGCAAGGAGCAGTCGATTAAAATAACTTCTTCAAGCGGTTTATCTAAAGAAGAAATAGATAAAATGATCAAAGAAGCCGAACTTCACAAAGATGAAGACAACAAAAAGAAAGAACTCATAGAAGCCAAGAATCATTTAGATACATTAATATATTCCGTTGAAAAACTGTTAAAAGACAATGCCGATAAGATAGAATCTACTGAAAAGATGGATGCCGAAGAAAAGGTTTCTGATGCTAAAAAAGCTTTAGAAGCGGGTGATATTGACAAAATTAAATCGGCTACCGAGGAATTAGAAAAAGTATCTCACTCAATAACGGAAGCAATGTATAAAAAGACAGCCGAACAGCAATCCGCCGGGTCTTCTCAAAATCAAGAGGAAGCGCAGACGGAAAAATCGGCCGATGAAAATGTGGTTGATGCCGAATTTGAAGAAGTAAAGGATAAAAAATAAGTTATCTTAATGTATTTTTTAACTAAAATGTTAAAAATATAAATGTTGAAAATATTAAAATAAAATAAAAAAATAATTATTCTAATCAAATATGGCAACAAAAAGAGATTATTACGAAATATTAGAAATTGACAGGAACGCAACATCGGCCGAGCTGAAAAAGGCGTACAGAAAATTAGCCGTTAAGTATCATCCCGATAAAAATCAAGGCGATAAAGAATCCGAAGAAAAATTTAAAGAAATAAATGAAGCTTATGAAATTCTTTCAGATGAAGAAAAAAGAGCCGCCTATGACAGATTCGGGCATGAAGGCGTTTCTCAAGGAGCCGGCGCCGGGTTTAGCAGCGGATTCGGAGACATTTTCAGTGATTTTTTCGGCGATATGTTCGGTTCAAAACAAAATAAGCGGACAAGACAAAGAAGAGGGGATGACCTTCGCTATGAACTTAAAATAAAATTTGAAGAGGCAATATTCGGCGCCACCAAAGAAATAAAGTTCAGAAGATATGAGAAATGCGAATCATGTGACGGAACAGGCGCAAAGAAAGGAACCAAACCCGTTGTTTGCCCGGTTTGCAAAGGCACAGGCGAGATAAGACAGCAGCAAGGTTTTTTTACTATTACAAGAACTTGCTATAAATGCAGCGGTGAAGGAGAAATAATTGAAAACCCGTGTCCGACATGCTCAGGACGCGGCAGAGTTATTAAAGAAAAAAAACTTGAGATAAAAATCCCTGCAGGAATAGACAACGGTAACAGGCTCAGAGTCTCCGGAGAGGGCGCATCCGGTATTTACGGCGGTCCTCCGGGTGATCTTTATGTTGACATTACGGTTGAACCGCATCATTTGTTTAAAAGGAAAGATGAGGATATTTATGTAACAGTTCCTATAAATTTTCCACAGGCGGCAATGGGATGCGATATCGAAGTGCCTACCTTAGAAGGTAAAGCAAATTTGAAAGTCCCGCAAGGTACTCAGAGCGGGACACAGTTTACTTTTAAAGGCAAAGGAGTTTATAGATTAAACAGTCAATCGAGAGGGAATGAATATATTAATGTTATCGTTGAAACGCCGACCAATCTGACTGCGAAACAAAAGAAAATTTTAGAAGAATTTACACAAGAAAGCGGGGAAGATTCACATCCTATTAAAAAATCATTCTTTGAAAAAATATTTTCAATAGGAAAATAGATAAAAATATTCAGCCTCTCTGTGCAGCATTTTAATATATGTATTTGTGCAGTTTATATATTCGTTTGCCGCGGCAGAGAGGTTTTTATTTTAATAATTCACTCCTTCTGAATATTTATCAAATTATTAATAATCTATATTTTTAAATTTAATATCTGTTATATTATCTGCTTCTCTGTGATTTTCATTTAATTTTGTCAAATAGTCATTTATTTTTTGAATAAATTCATCTTTAAGAAAACTAAGTTCAAAAGATAAAACAGAACTGTCTGTAAATACCGTTAATGTTTTTCCTCTGATATATTTCGGTTTTGTTTTGCCGCATAAATCTTTTCCGCAGATATTAATCCAGTTAGTAGCCAAAAGCAATGTATCGTAGTCCGATATTTTTAATTTATTTTTTAAAATATCTGATAAAATATCCTTTAAATTTGTGGGCAAATTTTTTGATAAATTTTCTTGCAAATTTTTAGGGTAAGCGGTTTTCATTTTTTTTATTTAAATTTTATTGCTTTATTTTTATAATTTAAGTATTATTTAAATTATAAAATGATAGCAATTTATTTTATTGATTTAATTTTATAATTTAATTAATCTATTATATAATATAAAATAAAAAAAGATAATATATATAAAAAAATAAGCTAAAGTCTGTGTTATTTTAAACAATTACAATAATATGCGTATTTTATGCCCATTTTGTGCGACCTCTTATGACATTGACGAATTATTGCTGCCGGACTGCAATATTAAAGTAAGATGCAGAATATGTGCCAATATTTTTATTATAAATAAAAAAATTGGCGTAATTACCGATAATAGCGATGGGTTTAATATCACGGGAGAAAAAGAAAAAAATAATTCAGACCAAAAAAATATAGAAAACAAGGAAGAATCAGAAAAAAATGAAAAAGCCTATGACGATGACGTTAAGACAATTAATGATGAACATAGCACGGAATTTGGACATAAAACGCATTTAACTAATAAAATAGAAGCAGATAAAGCGCAAGAAGATAAAGCGCAAGAAAAAGAAAACAAGAATATTTTTGAATCTGAAGAAATAAAAAAAATTCTTAAGGAAATAACCGACGATATAGAGAAACCAGATATAGTAAAATCACCGGATGAACTTGATGATAATAATAAAAAAAAAGAAAAAATAAATAAAGGCGACGGTTTAAAAAAGCTAAAAAATAAAAATAATACAACAAAAAAATTATTTTTGATATTTCTAATACTTATTGCTATTATAATAATATTATATGCGCTGGATTTTTTGGGATTATTTATATTCCTTATTTAATTAGTGCAGGCAGTTATATTAGCGGGAATTTTTTTAAATTAATGTCTGAATTGTAAAGGGTTTTATTTATACATATGAATGATGAATTATTAAACAGCAAAGCTCATGATTGTGTTTTTTGTAAAATAGTAAGCGGAATAATAAAAAGCGACATTATAAAAGAAACAAATGGTTTTATTGCAATAAAAGACATAAATGCCGTATCCCCATTACATCTTCTTATAATATCTAAAATACATTATGATTCTATAATAAATACTGATGAATTGTTTGATGGAAATGAATTGTTGCAATTAATAAAAGAAGTCTCTAAAGAATACAGTCTGGATTCTGACGGTTTTAGGCTTGTTGTTAATACGGGTATTGACGGCGGGCAGACTGTTATGCATTTTCACGTGCATTTAATGGCAGGCAGAAGTTTTTCCTGGCCGCCGGGTTGATTCTATAAATTTGAGTCTCTCGCTGGACGCTTATTTTAATGTTCCAGATATTGCATTATAAATATTGTATTATATTTATTGCTTTATATGTTGAAGATGTACCTTGCCAATATTGCTATTGTTGTTTAATATTGTCAATATTATTTAAAATTATTATAATCAAAAATTTTTAAGTTGGGAGAAAATAAAATTAATGGAAGCGTGGTTTTTTGAAAACCAGACCGGAAATTTTGGAATTAAAATTAGAATAAAATCCGTTTTATATCATGAAAATTCCGATTTTCAGGAAATAACGGTTTATGATACCTACGAATTTGGGAAGATGCTTGTTCTTGACAATGCTGTTATGTTCACTGACAGCAATGAATTTATTTATCATGAAATGCTGTCCTTTATTCCTATTTTTGCGCACGCAAAACCGGAAAACATTTTGATTATCGGCGGAGGAGACGGCGGTATTATCAGAGAATGTCTTAAAAATAATTTTGTAAAACACATAGACTTAGTTGAAATTGACAATGAGGTTATTGAAATATCTAAAAAATTCTTTCCTAATATTGCATATCAGATAGACAACGAAAAAGTGTCGGTTAAGCTTGAAGACGGTATTAAATATTTAAAAACTGTCAATAATATGTATGATGTTATTATTATAGACTCTACCGATCCGGTAGGTCCCGCAGAAGGTTTGTTTACCGAGGATTTTTATCACTCGGCATACAATGCATTAAAAGATGATGGAATATTTGCCGCCCAAACCGAATCCCCTTTTTTCAATAAAAAACTCATTAAAGATATCAATCAAATTATTAATAGTCTTTATAAAATTTCAATGATGTATTATGCTATGATACCTGTTTATCCAAGCGGTTTATGGAGCTTCACTGTGGGTTCCAAAAAATATCAACCTAATAAAATGAATGAAGTATATAAAAATATTGATTTATCTTCATTAAATCTCAAATATTATTCTCCTGAAGTCCACGGAGCTTCATTTATTTTACCTAAATTTATAAAGGAGTTATTAAATTAAGTTATGAATAATGAAAATGAATTTGCAGGGATTCAAGAATTAGATTATTGCATCGGCAAGTCAATTGTAAAGACGGCCTCTTTTTTTAACGATAATACGTCTTATAATAATTCAGATATTGTTATTCTTGGTGTTCCAATGGATTATACCGCAAGTAATATCCCGGGCTCAAGATTTGCGCCAAAAAAACTTAGAGATCTTTCTCTCACGCTTGAAAGTTATAGCCCTATATTAAACGGCACTATTGACTCAAAATTTCATGATGCGGGGGATTTAATTTTACCATGGGGCAATTTAAATAAAAGCCTTGAATTAATAGAAAATGTTTCAAAAAAAATGATAATAGACGGCAAGAAAATAGTAAGCATTGGAGGCGACCATCTTATTACATTACCGCTTGTTCGGCAATATGTTAAAAAATATGATGACCTTACAGTCATTCATATTGATGCGCATACTGATTTAAGAGATGAATGGAGCAATGAAACCTATTCTCACGCAACGGTGCTTAAAAGAGTTTATGAATTAATAGAAGAAGGGAATTTATACCAGTTTGGTATAAGGTCAGGTTCCTTTGAAGAATTCGAATTTGCAAAGGAACATACGCATTTATTTAAAAATGATGTTTTTGAACCGCTTAGTAAAGCAATAGATTCATTAAAAGATAGACCTATATATCTAACTATAGATATAGACATTTTAGACCCTGCGTTTGCTCCGGGAACCGGTTATCTTGAAGCAGGCGGAATATCGTCAAGAGAGCTGCTTGATTCTGTATATCTGATAGTGTCGCAGCTTGATTTAGTCGGAGTTGATTTAGTTGAGGTATGTCCGCCTACGGATATTTCGGATAGAACATCTGCTATTGCAGCAAAATTGCTCAGAGAAATTATTATAGGTATGGGTAAATACGGTAAATAAAAATATAATATAGAGATAAAGACGCACATATTTGCAAAAAAAGACATCTATAAAGACAATGAAAAATTGTGCTACTAGATAGACATCAATAAAGATAAAGATAATAAGAAATTGCTGTATAACAAATTATGAATTGATAGAAGTATACTAGAAGTATGAATTGATAAAAGTATATTGTGACATTTATATTTTATAAAAAGGAGCAGATAAATTATGTTATTTAACACGCCGGATATATATACATTGGTCAGCGGAATTTCCGAAGGGACTTCCAGATTAAATGCTTTCGACATAGCTATTTTAAATGCCGGAGTCGGTAATACCAACCTTATAAAACTAAGTTCGATATTGCCTCCAAATACTAAGTTTGTCAATAAAATTGATTATCGCAGGGGCTCTTTAGTGCCTATTGCGTATGGGTCTATCGTCAGCGATAGGAAGAATGAAATTATTGCAGCGTCCGTTGCTATCGGTATAACGGAAGAAGATGGATTCGGGGTAATTATGGAATACTCAGGAATATGTACTGCGGACGAAGCGAGAACTACAGTTAGCAAAATGGCTGAGGATGCTATAAAACATAGAAAAATGGTGTTGAAGGAAATAAAATCTATTGCCGTGGAACATAAGGTAGAAAATATGGGATGCGCTTTTTGCGGAGTTCCCATGTGGTATTCAGAAAAACTTTAAATAGTTTAACTAGATTATTAGATTGTTGCTGAATTACTATAACTGCTGTTTTATATATGTTGCAGTTTTATATATAATTTATATAAAATATAGTAATGATTTCGTAAATATTTATAGAAAAGAAAGAAGAGCACATCATTATCGAGCATGATAAACAACTGAACTTTTAAGGAGATTACACTATTTTAAGTATTATAAACTGAACTCTTAAGGAGATTATTTGTTAAATAAGACTTTTATAATATCTGCAGCAATAAGTTTGATTTTAATAGCTATTCTTATCCTGATAATAGGTCCTGCAGGTATTTTAAAAACGATTGACCACATAAGCATTGCTGATTGCCTTATTCTGATTATTTTTTCTTTGGCTGCTCTGTTTTTTTCGGCATTATCCATAAACAACGCTCTCAATGTGTATAATGCAAAAATAGATTTAATAAATTTGTTCTGTATCAAAATTATAGGATTCAGCGCAAACTACATTGCTCCTTCAGGTTTACTTGCAGGATTTATTGGCGGCGACGCTATAATGGCGCTAATTCTTAAGAAAAAAAAAGGGCTTGAGTTTAAGCAGGGATTTTCCGCAGGACTTGCATCGAAAGTTGTAGAGTTCTCGGTTTTTTTAGTTTTTATTTATCTTGGACTTATTTTAGGATTTAAGTATTTTTATCTGCCTCCTGAGATATGGTTTTTTTTATTTATTGCAGGTATTTTTATCGGTGTTATTACATTATTTTTTTTATTAAATCCTATAATAGACAACAGATTTTTTACTAAAGTTTTAATTAATTTATCTAAAATTAAGTTTTTAAATAAAATAATAACCAAGATTACATCTCAGATTAACGAATTAGAAAAAGAGATGCATTTTTTTTTTACAAAAGGTGTCAAATATCTTTTGCTCAGCGTGTTTTTAAGTTTATTAGTTACAATAATCCTTATCTTGCAGATATGGCTGCTTGTTCATTATCTCGGAATAAATATGGGGTTTTCTAAAACTCTGCTAGTGTTTGCAGTGTCAATGCTTGTTTTTGCTTTACCATTAGCACCCGGCTCTGCAGGAACGTATGAATTATCGCAAGTGGGATTATTTGATTTGCTTGGTATGGGTTCTGATATAGGACTTACATTCAGTCTTATCATGAGAATTATAAATCTCACGATTGTGGGGTTTTCATTTATTATTTTGCCCCATTACGGAATAAATTTTTTTAAAAAAGATATTGAAAAAATATGAAAATATTTTATTCTATGTGCAGTTGGGGTTTAGGACATGCTACTAGGTCGCTGCCTGTAATAAGGCGTTTAATTAATGAGTCAAATGAAGTTATCATATATACCAGCGGAAGAAGTCTCGCATTGTTGAAGTCTGAACTTCGTGATAATTGCGAGTTTATAGCTTCGACAGAATATCCGTCGCCTTATTCAGACAAGATAGGTTTTGCCTTAAGATTTTTAAAAACTGCGCCTGCTATTTTGAATGTAATAAAACAAGAGAATATAGAAGTAATAGATTTAGTTAGAAAAAGAAAAATTGATATAATAATTTCAGATTCGAGGTTTGGTTCTTACTGTAAGGATATTCCGTCATATCTGATATTTCATCAACCTAGATTTATAGCTCCTTTCAGAATATTGCCAGCTGAAATTATAACTGAATATTTAAATCATTTTCTTATAAATAAATTTGATAAAATAATAATTCCCGACTACGAAAATAATTCTTTATCAGGTGATTTATCGCATAATCTGCATTATTTTAATAGCGACCGAGTTAAGTATATAGGAATTTTATCAGATTTTGAGCAGATTGATATCAAAGAAGATATAGATTATCTTTTTTCTATATCAGGACCGGAACCGACAAGGACATTGTTAGAAAAACAAATTATGTCTCAATTGCAAAATTTAAAAGGCAATATCGCCGTTTCTCTTGGAAAACCCGGAGAATTTAAGAAGGAGACTGCAGGAAATGCCGTTATTTATTCTTTTCTGGAAAAAAAAAGAAGGGATGAATTGATGAACAGGGCAAAAATGGTTATATCAAGGTCTGGATATACGACTATAATGGATGTTGCCGAAATAGGCAAGAAAGCCTTTTTTATACCGACGCCGGGTCAGACCGAACAGCTGTATCTTGCTCATCACTTAAAAAAAACGGGTAAATTTTACTCGCAGAAACAAAAAAATATTGATATAAATCAAGGTCTTGAAACGGCAAAAAATTATTTAGGATTTACACCGCCATGGAAAACCGATAAAAGTGTTGAAAATTTATTTAAGGAAATAGGACTGAGCCGTAACGAATAGCTTATTATAATTAAATTGGCTTAATATATCTAACGGACTAATTTATTTTATTATAATTAAATCAATAAGCAAAACTGTAAATATTTTAAAAAATTAAAATTATGGTTTCTATTATTATACCAGCTCATGAAGAGGCGAAATATATAGGCGTTTCTTTAGAAAAAATTTTAAATCAGAAGGATATAGTTTACATCAACAAAAATACAGACTTAAAAACAATAGCTGCCGAAACTTCCGGCAGAATTTTATGCGAAATAACCGTGGTTGTCAGTAAAGGTAAAGATAATACAGAGGATATAGTTGGTCAGCACCCGAAAGTGAATCTGATTGCAGGCAATTTTAAGGGGGTATCGGATGCCAGAAATGTAGGAGCAAAGGCGTCGAGGGGCGATGTTTTATTATTTTTAGACGCCGATACTTTATTAAATGAAGGTTTTATTAAGAGATTAGATTCTTTAAAAAATAGCACAAATATTATCGGAACTTCCAAGCTTTATCCTGATATTCAATCATTAAAAGCAAGAATTTTTATGTTCTGCAATAATATTGCGCATATAATTTCAAAAACTTCCATGGCGCTTATATTTTGCCATAGAGAAATATACGATAAAGTAAAAGGTTTTGATGAAAATATGCCTGCAGGAGAAGATCTTAAGTTTATAAAATTAGCATTAAATGAGCACGCTAAATTTAAATATTTTGGAGATATAAGCGCTGTTACTTCTATGAGAAGATTTGAAACAGTCGGCTATTTGAAAATTACATTTGAATGGATTAAAGGGTATTTTTTTAAACCGCCGTCATATTACGATGTAGTGAGATAACTTATTCATTAGAGACAGAACCCAATTTTAAATAATGGCGGTTAGCTACTTTTTTTCCTAAAAAATATGCGTCTGTCCCCAATTAATCCAATTAATCAATTAAACATACAGAATTTGCGGATGACAATAATCAAAAGAAAACATACCAAAGTAATTAAAGTCGGCAATGTCTGTGTCGGCGGGGATAATCCCGTATCTGTACAGACAATGACCAATACAAATACTGAAGATGCCGAATCGACGATTTCTCAAATAAAAGAAATTGAAAAATACAGATGCGATATAGTCAGGGTAACGGTTAATACTGTTCAAGCAGCGGAGTCGCTTAAGGCAATAATAAAAAATGTTAATATTCCGGTTATAGCCGATATTCATTTTAATCATATTCTAGCTTTAAAATCTATTGAGGCGGGAGTGTCGGGACTAAGAATAAATCCAGGCAATATAGGCGATAAAATAAAGGTAAGAGAAGTCGTTCGCGCTTGCAAAGGTAATGAAATCCCTATCAGAATAGGGGTTAATTCCGGTTCAATAGAAAAGGGTATGCTTGATAAATATAACGGGGATTTTTCATCGGCAATGGTAGAAAGCGCCCTTGCGCATATTGCTATATTAGAAAATGAATCGTTTTATAATATTAAAATATCTTTAAAATCAACTGATGTATTGACCACTGTCAAAGCTTATGAATTATTAAGCTCTAAGGTGGAATACCCCTTGCATGTAGGTATTACAGAAGCAGGCACTGCATTTGCCGGAGCAATAAAATCAGGTATAGGTATAGGTATTTTGCTTTATGAAGGAATTGGCGATACAATAAGGGTTTCATTGAGCGATAATCCTGTTACGGAAGTAATTGCAGGATTTCATATTTTAAGGGATTTAGGTTTAAGGAAAGAAGGTGTTGAACTGCTGTCATGTCCTACTTGCGGCAGAGCCGAAATTGATATAGTCGGTCTTGCGAAAGAAGCCGAAAGAAAGACTGCATCTGTTAGGTCTAATATTAAAGTTGCAATTATGGGATGTGTGGTCAATGGTCCCGGAGAATCAATGCATGCCGATGTAGGTATTGCCGGCGGAAAAGGGAAATCGGTGTTGTTCTCCGGCGGGAAAATTATCGGAAAGTATAATAATAGCGAGATAATGGATGCTTTAATAAATGAAATTGAAAATATAACGGGAGAAAAAATTATATGAGATACTCACAATTTTTTATACCTTCGTTAAAAGAAGACCCTAAGGAAGCAGTTCTTCAGAGTCATAAACTTATGCTCAGAGCCGGCTATATAAGGCAGCTTTCAGGCGGGATTTACGCATATTTGCCTCTGGGGTATAAATCGTTAAAGAAGTTAGAAAATTTAATAAGAGAAGAAATGAATAATGCCGGTGCTATTGAGCTTTCAATGCCGTTTGTTCAGCCGCTTGATTTATGGAAACAATCAGGCAGGGATAAGGATTACGGCAAAGAATTATTAAGATTTAAAGACAGGCAGGATAGAGATTTTTGTCTTGCTCCCACATATGAAGAGGTTATTACCGATTTAGCCGGCAAAAATATTCAGTCTTACAAGGAGCTTCCTCTTACACTATATCAGATACATTTGAAATTCAGAGATGAAATGCGTCCGAGATATGGTCTTATGCGGGCTAAAGAATTTATTATGAAAGATGCTTACAGTTTTGATGCAGATATAGAAGGGTTAGACGAAAGCTACAGAAAAATGAAAAAAGCATATACCAATATATTCAAACGACTAGGTTTTGATTTTATTTTTATTAAAGCCGATTCCGGAGAAATAGGCGGGTCATACTCGGAAGAACTTATGGTAGTTAGTGAATACGGGGAGGATAAAATTGCAATATGCAATAATTGCGGATATAGCAGTTCTTTAGAATCCGCCGTATCTGTCGGTTATTTTCCGGAGCCTTTAAAGGCATGCAGGCAGCCGAGAATGACAAAACTTGCAACTCCGGATAAAAAAACTATTACTGAAGTAAGCGAATATTTGAAAATCGGCTCCGAAAGTTTTGCAAAAACTATAATCTATGAGACTGAAATAGGTTTTATAGCTGCAATGGTCAGAGGCGACAGAGAAATTAACGAACATAAGCTTAAAAAAATAGCCGAAGTCAAAGAACTTAATCTTGCTAAAGAACAGGATGTCGAAGAAATAACAGGTGCGCCATGCGGTTTTGCAGGACCTTTCAGTCTTAAAAATATAAAACTTATAATTATTGATGAAGAAATACAGGCGCAGGAATACTGGCTGACAGGGGCGAATGAAAAAGATTTTCATATGGCAAATGTTAAACCGGGAAGGGATTTTACGGCAGATATTGTTGCCGATATAAGAACAGTCAAAGACGGCGATATATGTATAAGGTGCGCAGGCCGTTTAAATGTCAGGAATGTAATAGAATTGGGACACATTTTTAAATTAGAAGAAAAATATTCGTCTGTTATGGATGCCGGTTTTCTTGATGAAAACGGCAAAAAAAAGAATTTTGTCATGGGCTGCTACGGTATCGGCGTAGGAAGAACTTTTCAAGCACTTATAGAAATCTTTTCCGATGAAAATGGTATCAATCTGCCTGTTTCAATCAGTCCTTTTACTGTTTCCGTCATTTCTTTAAATCCGAACGACGAAAATGTAAAAAATATTGCCGATAAAATATACGAAGACTTATTAGATTCGGGATTGGATGTTTTATACGACGACAGAAAATTGTCGGCGGGCGTTAAATTAAAAGATAACGACCTTATAGGAATTCCGCTTAAAATAATAGTAGGGAATAAAACAGTTAAAGAAAATAAATATGAACTTGCAATAAGAAAAAGCGGTAAAAAGGAATTTTTTGATGATTTAGAAAGTCTTTACAATAGAGTAAAAAAACTATCGCTTGTAGAAAATTTTATAGATATTTAATTTAATATAGAGAGGTAATATTTAACCGGCGTCTATTCTTAGTAAAAAATAAAATAATATCTGTACTTAATAAATGTAAAATTGTGACTATTTCTAATTAAAAATGGTAAAATATATAATAAAGTTATACGCGGGGGATAAATTAATTATGATAAGGTTAAATATTCCGGGTAATGCTGATGCTGCTATAAAAAATGTAGTTTTTGATATGAACGGAACACTGGCTGAAGACGGCGTTATTAAAAATTCTGTAAAGCAGCTTCTTATTGAATTATCAAAAAATGCGGATATATACATTATTACATCAGATACATTCGGCAGCGCAGCCGATTCTGTTAAAGATTTAAATGTAAAGCTATATATTATTGACGGTGAAAATTCGGCAGAAAAGAAGAAAGATATAGTTTATAAATTGGGATACTCCGAAACCGTCGTGATAGGTAACGGATACAATGATTACGCCATGTTTAAACAAGGGTTCATCGGTATCGGCATAATGGGGCTCGAAGGACTTTCTTTGAAAGCAGCACTTCATTGCGACATTATTATAGGCAATATAGAAGATGCTATTAATCTTTTATTAAATCCTAAAAGATTAATAGCAACATTAAGAGATTGATTAAACTTACCCTAAACTTATTAAATTCATTCAGTCTAACCATTTTTATTTATTTATATTTAATTTAACCTGAGCTTGAAAATGAGTTTGAAAAAAAGGCAACCTGCCTTTAAATTACGCTCAGCCGAACCCGCTGCTATGCCCGCTTGAAGAACAGCCGCCGCTCGAATAACCTCCAGAACCGCTTGTTCCGCAGCTGCTGAATGCACTTATCTTCCTTTGCGGATCAGGCTCTCCGCAGACAGGACATTTTACGTCTTTACTTGTTTCTGTGATTCTTTGATAAATCTCGAAAGTTTTACCGCATTTTTTACATTCATATTCGTAAATTGGCATTTTATTTAAGTACCTCCATTATATAAAATAATTAAAAATCGCATCTACGCTTATCTAATAATATTATTATACTTTAATTATAATAAGTTTTCAATATTTAATCGGTATATTTTAATCAATATATATACATATATCTATTGATACTTTTATATAAGTTTACTATAAATTGTATCTTTTTATTTTTGTGATTAGTTTTTTTCTTGAAATTCCAAGTTCTTCAGCAGCTTTTGTCTGATTATAATCATTATTTTCCAGAGCTGAGCGTATCATATCTATTTCAAAATTTATTAACTTTGTATAATTAGAAAATTTATCTGTATTATTTTTGAAATTTATGTCTTTTTGCGTTAAATGCCGCGGCAGATTAGATATTTCTATAGAATCGTATAAAGTAATAATTATTGCCCTTTCTATTATATTTTCTAATTCTCTTACATTGCCCGGATAAT
>JAJYQS010000049.1 GCA_021794475.1 bacterium
ATGCTCATAATCCAGCTAAAGAAATAAATGCCGGTTTTCCTTAAAAACGGCGTATTATGGGCTTTCCCGATAATTCTTGAACCTATGACAAAATCCGCCTCCGAATTCACGATAGGCGAAACGATATTTGCTATTTGCGCGGGGTCATGCTGTCCATCGGCATCCATTGTAACAATAATACCGGCTCCGTGTTTTAATGCAAGCTTATAGCCGAGCCTCAATGCCATGCCTCCACCCCTGTTGACTATTGTCCTTACAGCCGGAAAATTCAGAGATTTCACTATATCGTAAGTATCGTCTTCGCCTCCGTCAATCACGACGAGCACATCTACGCCAATATTATTTATTTTATTCGGGATGCCAGATAAAACGTTTTTAATGCTCTTTTCTTCATTATATGCGGGTATAATTACCGCTATATCGGCAAATTTAAAATCCTTGCCGTATGAATTTTCGAAATCCATAATGGCTGATTTATCGAAAAAATCATACAATTTGTCCTTCGTCTTTGTAATTTTGCCCAGTAAATAAAAAATGAAAAACCAGCTAAATAACGACGAGGCAATCAAAAGCGTTATTAACCTGTAGTTTTCCCCTTTCTTTATATCCAGCAAATAAGGCAGAATATTTACTATACCGGGGTTAATGGAAACAAGCGCCAGGAAGGCAACAAACAAAAATATTAAAAAGAAAGTCCCCCTGTTAATTTTTTTCTTCCCTAAAAGAATAAAAACTAAAAAAAACAATAAAATAGACAATAAAATTCCTAATAATCTCAACGGGCTCATAATTTTATTCCCTACGACAAGAATTCATTAATATTTTCCTTAATATATTTAACGTATTTATCTTTAATTTGTCTTTTACTCAACAAATCAACCATATTGGAAGTAACCCTCGTATTTATCTTTTCGGCCACAACGCCGTCATATTTATAATCCCTATTAAAATAAATAGACTTAAAGGCCGGTAGCACGACAAATAGATCTTCCAGTTCTATAGTGCGCTGTGTCTCTTCTTCGCTTAAAAGCTCTTCGAACAATTTCTCTCCCGGCTTAGCTCCTATGAATTTTATGCCGGGTTTAACGTTGCCAAATATACAGGATATATCTTCAAGCATGGCATATGCAAGGTCGGTAATTTTTACCGAGTCCATTTTCAATATAAAACTTTCCCCTCCTTTTGAAATCATTAAGGATTTTAATATCAATTTAACGGCGTCGCCTTTCTTCATAACGAATCTCGTCATACTTTCATCGGTTACCGTTAAATCGCGCCCCTCCCTTAATTGATTTAGGAATACCGGAACCACTGAACCTCTGGAACCGAGAACGTTTCCGAAACGGGTACTGCAAAATATCGGACCGTCAAAATCCTGTAAATTATTCGAAGCGGCAATTAATTTCTCTCCCATTAATTTTGAAGCTCCCATGGCGTTAGTTGGGTTTACCGCCTTATCCGAGCTCATAAATAACACCTTCTTTACGCCGGATTCTATAGAAATCTCGATAATATTTTGAAGTCCCATTAAGTTTGTCTGGACTATGTCGAACGGATTGTACTCTCCTAAAATTACGTGTTTAAGAGCCGCTCCATGAAACACCATGTCGCAGTCCTTCATTAGAAATTTAAGTTTATTCTTATCCCTTATATCGCATATAAAACAATGGACAGCCGGATTTGATTTATATTTTTCCGCCAAAAAAAATACTTCTGTCTCATTGTTATCTATGGCTATAATTTTTTTCGGATTAAATTCGGCAAGCTCTTTAATCAATTCCCTACCGATGGTTCCGGCGGCGCCGGTTATAAAAATATTTTTACCTGAATAAAAATTTTTCATTACTGTTCCTTTTTTATTATTAATAATAAAAATACGGTCGTTTTCCCGTATTAATTAAATATAAATTCGAGAATCGTTTTATTCCATTGAAATCACGATGATCAGATACATAAAATATCGGTTTATTAAAATATTTTTTATCTAAATTCTTGATTGTTAAGTATTTAAAATTATTATATTTATTTACTGCCAATCTTAAACCTATTTTATCTTGCGTAAAAATTATCGGCTTATTTTGCCGGCATGAATATATCCTATTATTCAGCGATAATTTTATCACATTTGTATTATTTTTTACGCAAAATATTTCGTACCTGCCGTTAGGCAGAAATGTTTTAAACTGTCCATTTTTAAATTGCTCCATGGCTATTTTAATCTGTTCCGGAAAAATATCGGCATATTTAAAATTATTGCCCAGCCAAAATTGCATTTGGAGCATAAAGCCGTTATTTTTAACTATACTATTCGAAACGACTATATTTCTCTGGGAAATTTTATGTTTTGCAAGATATCTCGGAATTTTGGAAATTCCTATAGTCCATTTGCCGAGGCCGATATTGCCGGCCATTGCATATGTATTGGCCACGAGAAGAAACGAGATAAGAAAAATAAAATAAAATTTAAGCGTCAACCTGTATTTAAATTGGAAAAAGGCAAAGCCAAGAAGTAATAAGATTATTAAAGTCTTTAAGAATAGCGGGGGCAGCAATATTGCGTGTAATTCTCCTATAACAGGGACATCCGACGCTTTAAAAATATACATGAACAAATCGCCCGGAGACCCTATTATTGTCTGGTCGGTTATATATTTATTTACCGAAAAAACCGCAATGAAAAATATGGCGGCGCTTAACAATATTGTAATAATTTTCAACGATTTCAAATTTTTGTATTTATTAAACAAATTAAACCCTGCGGCTCCGACTAAAAATATTAAAGGCATAATAGCTACAATATGGCGGCCCAGAAGGCGGTTGGTGTGCGCGGCATACTTCATTAATTCCGACTGCTTGGATGCTATGATTAGCAATAAAATAAAAGGCGGAATAATTATGCCAAGCAAGGTTTTAACTTTTGCCAAAACGGCTTTGTCGTTTTCATCTATAATTGTAAAATCATTTCTTAAAACAAGCCATATAAGGTATAAGGAAAACAAAAACGGGATAAGTCCTGAACTTATAAACATTAAAGAAATATGCTCAAGTATTAAGTAGGCTAAATATAAATAAGGCAGACGCATACTGATAAAATTATTAGCTTCCCCATAATGGTAATGAAGCATGCCCGGCACGGAAAAACCAAAATAATACCCATTCCTGACAAGCCATATTAAAATAAGCATTCCCGATAAAATAAAGATTATTTTCCGTTCTTTGAATGCATTAACTATTCCCTTGATTCTATTGAACACAGCTTGTCCGCTAACCGACGCGGATGCAAACAGAACATAAACTGCATAACCGGCAAATAAGGCTATGCCGGTAGGTTTGGCAAGAAAAGTACAACCTGTAAAAATGCCGGATAAGATTGCAAAACTTAGTTTTCTATCTATTTCATACTTGTACAAAAAGTATATCGAGATAAGAAAACACGGAAAATATATATTTTCGGCCAGTATATTGAGCGAATAAGAGTTGGATGCAGGAAGCAGTCCTGCGACTATGGCTATTAACAACGCGCTTTTGTTATCCAGTAACTCCCTTCCTAAAAAAAACAATGGGAATATTATTATAGAACTGTAAAACCCGTTAAGTAGTTTGATAAAGTTATAGCTGTAAAACATATTATGAAATAGAAAGGCTGGGGATATAAGCATGGAATACAGCGGCTCTTTGCCCACAGGCCGGCCGAAATAAAACCCTATTTTGTGGCTAAGTACAAAAGATCTGGCTATCTCAGCCAGAGTAAGCTCGTCCGGCATTACACTCGGCGTTTTCATAAAAAATACGGCCATTATGCCTTTGGTTAACGATAGCAATATGTAGAATAAAAATAAAAGAAAAATGCTTTTGTCGGATTTAATATTAATTTTTTGCATTTATTTCATGCCACCGTAGTAATCACCATTTTATTCCCTTGAATATCAAATCTTTTCTTATGTTTTTTTGATATTTTTACAATTTTAAATAATTCCGCCTTTCAAATTTTTTACTTGTTAAAGTTAGTCTATAATACCAATTTTTATAACCAATTGACATTATATTATTATTTAATATTATTACATTATTCATCTAAGGAATATTTTACGCTTCTTTTTTTAATAAACAAAAATTATTTAATCCTAATTGATAATAATAATGTTGAATTATTTTTAAGTTAGTATGCTCAAATAAATCGTGCAGGTCTTTTTTATTGTAATATTTTTTATGGTCTTTAATTTCTTGTTCGTTTATAATATGCATTTTAAAAGCTAAAAACTCTGAAACAGGCTTACTTATCTTGCTTGGTACGGTGATAATCAATTCCCCCCCCAACTCTAAAATTCTATCTATTTCTTTTATAATTACTAATGGATTTTGTAAATGTTCTAAAACAGCCATCATCGTAACAACATTAAAAGAAGCATCTTCAAATGGCAATTTATCCATAATGGTAGTTTGAATAGTTTTTATTTTTTCTGTTTGTATATTCGGTGCTTTAAAATCAATTCCCACGCCTTTCTCAATATAAGGTTCTATAATACTTAAAAACTTTGCGTTCCAACCGCATCCTATATCTAAAATCTTGCATTTATTAGTATTTTTTATTATGGGTAAAACTCTCTTCATCCTTATTTGTCTTAATATCGGCGCTATAAATGGTTCTTTCATATAATATAATATTCCATTTTATTTTATCATAAAAGAATTATTATTTAATTTTTAAATGTACTTTTAAAAAAATTACCACTTGACCCCTTTAAAGATAATATCTTTTTTAATATTTTCTTTAAATTTTCCCACAAACTTAAACATTCCTTTTAGAACTTTTTCGGTCAGATAATGCGGCTTAAGCCCAAGGCCGAGCAAGCTTTTATGATTTACATTATAGTAATGGTTTTCTAATTCTTTTCTCGGGTTTTTTATTAAACTTATATTGCAATCATATCCCAATTTAATAGCTATAGATTGAATCTGTTCGGCCAATTCCTTTACCGTAAATGTTTCGGTAAATTGATTATATATATTGAGTTCGCCTTCAGCGGGAGGATTTTTAATAGACAGATAAATACATTGAATGGTATCGTTTATATTAATATACCCCCTCGTCTGCCCGCCTGCACCATATACGGTAAGCGGATATCCGGCTACCGCCTGCACCAGGAATCTGTTTATAACCGTGCCAAAAATTTCATCATAGTTAAATATCGTTTTAAGCCTTTCGTCTATTTTGGACTCTTCGGTTTCGATACCATAGACCGGGCCCTGCATTAAATCGGTAACTTTTAGACCCCACGTCCTCACGCCAAACCAAAGTAGATCGGTATCCATTATTTTGGTAGTATGGTATATTGAGCCTGCCTGCCTGGGATAAATAAATTTATCTTTCCTGCCATTATGTTCGATCTCCAACCATCCTTCTTCAATGTCTATATTAGGGGTGCCATACTCGCCCATAGTTCCAAGCTTAACGATATGCGTTTCTACGGAAAAATCTTTTACGGCATACATTAAATTATTAGTGACTATTAAATTATTTGATATCGTAAGATTAGCGGTCCTGTAATCCATCATGGAATAAGGCGCGGAAGGCATCTCCGCAAAATGTATAACAGTATCAGGCAATCCTGCATATTCTTTAGATGCGGCCCAATCGTATTTTACCGTTCCATTAAACAATGAACGCACAAATTCCGAATCTTGCAAATCCCCTATGGCGACCTTAATTTCCAAGCCTGTAAGTTTATGCCATATACGCGCTCTCTCTATGAGATTTGGTACGTTATACAACATACTGATATCCAATTTTTTACAGATATCTCTCCTAAGATAATTATCAACTACGGTAACTTTATATCTTTTGTTTGAAAAAAACATGGCGGAAGGCCAGCCAAGATATCCGTCTCCTCCAAGAATTAGAATGTTTTCCATAAATCATCTAATTAATCTTAATCTTAATTTTAGTACCATAAACATCGCCTCTAAAAATACTTTTTTACTCAGCTTAGAAATTCCGGCATTTCTCTGACTAAATGTGATAGGAATCTCTTTGATTGTAAAATTATTTTTATATGCCTTAAACTTAAGCTCGATTAAAAAAGAATATCCAACCGATGACATATAATTAATATTTATTGATTTAATAACATCAACTTTAAAGCAATTAAACCCGCCGGTAGCATCTGTAAAAGGAAGTCCTCCTATTTTCCTAACATAATAATTGGCAAACTGCGAAAGAAGAAGCCTTTTGAAATCCCAATTAAGTATCCTTATCCCATTGATATATCTTGAACCAATTACAAAATCATAATGCTCCATTTCATTTAAAAATACCGGTATTGAATTAAAATCATGTGAAAGGTCTGCATCCATCGTAATAATACAATCAAACCCATTCTCGATACAAAATCTGAAACCATCTATATATGCAGTTCCTAACCCTTCCTTCTTTAATCTATGAATTACGTATATCCTTTCGGGATACTCCTTAGAAAGTGCGTCTGCCGTCAGACCGGTACCATCTGGAGAATTATCGTCAACTATAATGATGTTTATTCTATCATTAAGGGAGAGAATGTTCTTCGTAATTATTTTAATATTGTCCTGTTCATTGTATGTAGGAAGTATAACAGCCGGCTTTGATACAGCGTAAATATTCCCTGCATTCAATTTATCCTTATCAATCATCTCGTTTCTCCTTTTTTTTCCTGCAAATGGCAAAAAGTGTTAATCCGAAAGGATAATTTATCATTTTTTCTATTTTTGAAAAAAATGGTACAAATAATTTGTCATATAATCCAATTTGGCCTTCTGAAGCAAAAGATTCTTTGCCGATAATTTTAAATAAAAAAAACCAGGCAAAAAATCCTACGATATCCATATAAAACAATTCAATTATTTCTAAGTCGTCAAACAAAGATAGTTTTTTTAGCATACTTTTTTTTGTATATCTCCGAAAATGTCCAACATTTTTATCTAATTTTGAATACAATAGGTTGAAAGCAGGGACCCTGATAATGAGATGTCCGCCGTCTTTTTTTATACACTCTTTCATATTTTTTATGGCCTCTATATCATTATCGATGTGCTCTAGGACATTAAAGCAAATTACGGTATCGAAATATTTTTCTTTTGCGTTTTCGATAAATTTATCGTTCAAAATATTTTCATTTACTACTTCTACATTATTATTATTGCGATATTTACTTGAAAGCGTCATAAAACAATCATCATCGATCTCAGTGGTTAATAATATTTCTTTATCGACAAAAAAATCTGTAAATGTTCCTATTCCACCTCCGACCTCTAGAACTCTTTCGCCTATGTACTTATCGATTAAAGAAACTGACCACTTAGCAAAATTTGATGCATTTCTTAATGACCCTATGGCCTTATTGCAAGTGGCTATATCATCTAAAGCATCCATTTTACCCCCTTAGAAATGTTTTTTATAATTTAAATAAATTAATAAAAGTATTGTGTTCCCCAAGGAAATCATTGAAATTAGCTCTGCTATATTAAAATATAACGGCTTAAATTCCAATCTAATTTTATTAGCCCCATTTTTAACAAAAATACCTTGAAAATTATAATCTGTTTTATAAATTCTTGTTGGTTTTCCATTATCATAAGCTTCCCAGCCATTAAAAAATGTATTGCTTATAAATAAAAAACAATTATTATGCGTCATTGCGTTTATATCTATAGTATTATTTTTCCAAGTGTTTATAACAGATTCACCAACACAATCATTATAACTAATCATCGTATTATTTTTACCAAGAATATATGCGGAATGTTCCAGATTAGATCCGGAGTTTGTCATACTCTTAAAAATATTGGACTCTTTACTCATAATAAATACTTTTTTTATCAGGAAAGATCTTTGCATATATTTTTTTAATCTATATAGATACAAATAAAAATACATATTTCCCATTTTCCGGCTATAAATGGATGTTAAAACTATATTTTCCATATAAGCCGGTACTGGAGTGCCGGTAATGATATATCTTAGATTTAATAGACCGAAAAGTTTTGAGTCTAAACCCTGCGTTCTAGCGGCATCTGCCACTTTGCGGTAATTTTTTAAAACAAAAACCTTTGTTCCTGTGATACTGCTTATATTTTTATAGTACAATGGCGTCATCGCCGCTAAAGAATTATTCCATATATATGGCGGATAAGCCGGTTCAAGTTTCATCCTAAAAGGATACACCCCGGTGATTGGATAAACCCTTCCATAATTATTCATTTTTTTTGGCAATAGACCATTGCTATGAAAAGACCTTTTGCTATTTTTATAATTAACTGTCGCATCAAATTGTGAAGGCATGATGAAAACATTAACAATTACCATAATAATAATAAAAAGTGCCAATACATTGCCAAAAAATAGATTTATAGATCTTGCTTTGTTTAATATAATATCTAGCGATATTCCAGAAAGAACGCATATGCCCAAAATAGCAAGTATTGAGAATCTCTGAGGAAGAGGAAATTTGTCAAATAAAGGTATGTGGATTAAAAAGTACTTATACAGAGGGAAGTATTTCCCGAAAGCGATTAAAAAGGAAATTAAAATTAGAATTAGAAAAATATTGTAAATATTTTTATAATCTCCTTTTTTTTTGAATTTATAACTTAATATAATTGAAATAATAAAAATTGGCGTTTCAATGCCGAAGATTAAATATTTTCGAATGCCTAAAATATTTTTAAATAATTCCGTTGGCATTAAAGAGCCTTGCAATACAAAAGAATTTGAAACGCTTTGCACATTAGAATTTAAAGATTCAATAAAAGTTGGCAATATTTGAATCATGGAAATTAGAAATCCAATAATTACCGTAAGGACAATATATCTAAAAAAAACCAATGAATATTCAGAAAAATTAATTATTTCTTCATTGTGAAATAAAAATAATTTAAAAACTACATATATCAATAAACCTGTTATTGTTATAAATGAAATTTGAGGAGAACCGGCCAAAATCTGAAAACCGAATAATAAACCTGAAATTAGAACATATTTAAAATCTCTATTTTTTTTTATATATTTCTCAAAAACCAGAAGTATGGCCGGGATAAAACAATATGCTTCGATAAAACTATAAGAAAAATTTAGAATAAAACCCGAATAAGAAAATAATATCGCAACGATAATACTAGAATATTTGCTTATACCTATAACTCTAGCAAAAAGATAGGAGAAAATAGAGATTAAAAATACAGAAATAATAAAAACATAATTAATAATTAAAGGATTATGAATTAAATAATCAAGTATAACATTTAATGGATAATATGTGCCATTCTGTGGGTCAGCGAAAAAGGGGTAACCATTGAATAAATTTTGCGACCATAAGGGAATTTTCCCGTCGCTAATTGATCTTGCTATAAATATTTTTGTAGGTATGAAGTATGTTTCTATATCTCCATAGTAAAGAATATTATCACCGATAATTAATTTTTTAAATCTAAAAAATAAAATTAATATAAACAATAAAAACGGGAAAATAAAAAATATTTTTTTATAATTTAAAAATATTAGTTTTTGATTCTTTAACATTGCCTTTAATTATATACTAAGTTATAGTTCTTTCAACGTCAATCTTTTATGAATTATTGGCTTTCATATTGATTTAATAAGACCGAAACTAAATTTGATGCGCTCTCTTTCCATGTTAGAACTTTTATATTTTTAGATTTAGGGTGGCCGCCGGCTCCATAAATCTTGACCCACTTCTTAACGGCGTCGGCCAAATCCTCCGGATTTAATCCATTAAAATAATAAGCGTGTTCTCCGGCAACTTCCCTGAATACAGGTATATCCCTAGCGATTATAGGCAGATTTTTGGAAGCAGCCTCAATAAGAGGCAGTCCAAAACCTTCACCATAACTCGCGGCAATAATACACGACGAAGACTGATAAATTTTTTCGAGGTATCCGTCGTCAACGCCCTCAAACCAGAATAATCTTTTATTAAGTTCCGAATTTTCTCTTATAGTTTTCACTATTTCAGGTATAGTACGGCGATATTCATCGTCCAGAGGCTTCCAGCCTTCCTGTCCAATAAATATCAAATTAAATTCGAAACCTTCTTCCCACAGCAGATTGAAAGCGTCAAGCACTTGCAAATGACCCTTCCTCGGCTCTATGGTTCCGACCATTAAAAAGGTATGTCCCCTGCTTAATTTAGACAACAATCCGTTTTGGTTTTTGGATAAAATTTCCTGGCAACCTAAATTTTTAATATCATGTCCCAGATGAAACCAGTTTATATAAAAAGGCAATTTAACGCTGTTAATTACATTATAATCAATCCATTTTTTTAAATCAAGGGAAACGGTTTTAGATATACACATCGCGCCGTCAAAACACATTATTGTTTTTAGCCAGTCTCCAAACCATATGTCTGTACCGGGGGGAAATACTTCCGGCATCAAAATGGGAAGTATATCATAAACAATAAAATAAATCCTTACGCCGGATCGGCGCATCGCCAACAAATAATCTTTTTGCTTAATAACGGAATGAGGGGAGAAATCGAGACCGAGGAATATATCACCGGCTCGTACTTCGACAATATCGTCCGTTAAGCCACCATTGGTGTAATCAAAAAATTTTAAAGTAAATTTTCTTGCATATCTATAGCCGGATTCATCCTCTATTGCATAAACGGGCTCCACGCTGAAACCCTCCGGCGGATTATCTATAAGTTCTTTCAGGATATTTTTTGTTACCCTCTCTATTCCTGTTTTTAAATCAACGTTAATAATGGAGGAGATATCGACGAGTATTTGTTTTGATATTTTTTTTGACGGAAAATCCTGCGCTATTGAGCACGATAAATTCATCAATTCTGCGTCAGAAACCCTCTCGCTGCCATTAATTTCGGAAACGGCCGTAATTACGTCATACATATTAACCGGTTTTCTTGAATAAAATTTCTCTATTGTATTAAAATATTGCTTTGCACAGTATTGAGGATTATGTCTTTCATTAACAAACTCTCTGGCTTTTTTGCCTAAAATATGACGCAATTCTTTGTTATCGTATAATTTTTCAATAGTATTTACCAATGTTTTATCATCAAATTTTTCAGGCAAAAAGAAAGCGCAATCTTTAGGAATTTCCCCTATGGACCCATTTGTACTTACTATTGTCGGGATACCGAAACTCATGCAATCAAAGACAGCTGCCGACGTTTCTCCTTTACTGAAACGCCTGAGTTGTATGGCCATGTCCGATGCCGAAAGATATTGCTTGTAAACCATTGGCTCAACGTAACCGGTGATTCTGATTCTATTTTCCAAACCGCTTTCCCTAATAATATTGGCGATATTAATGCCATAATCACCGCCTTGGTTTTCGCCCACGAAGAATAAAAAACATTTTTCATTTAATGAAAGCTTTGAGTTAAGGAATGCATTTAATAATTCAATATTTAACTTTACGTTATCTATAAAACCAAAACTGCATATAACAAAGCAATCTGACTCTATATTCAAAGTCCCCTTTGCCTCGTTTCTTATTATTTTTGGGGCTGCTTCTTTTAAAAATGGTACCAATGCAAAATCTTCCAAAGAATTTTTACCATACCATTGCTCCAGTAATTTTGATAAATAATTCGAATGCCCTATTATGCCAACGGAATTTTCGATAATATTAATATTCAATGGGTATTTTGACAAAGAATCTTCATTATTTAAGTATTCCTTGACTGCCTTAAAACCGTGACTTTTATAAATAACATCTATCAAAGAAATATTATGTGAGTAATGGACATCGTCCATCCATCTATATACGTCGTATAAAAAAAAGTCGTGAAGTACAACTACGCCTGGAAATCTTTCCAATAGATTAAACATATGTTTATGAAAGGGGGAATTGCCGAAGTGGAATACAATGCGGTCAAAGTTATTTGCATTGTCATTAAACCAACTGACGGTTCTTTTTTTATAATTTTCATTTATCCATGCGTCCGTCACTTCGTCTTGATCGACAATAATCTCTATGTCGTAGTAGGCGCTTAAATGCCGTAAGATTTCAGCAGAATAGTCCGATATGCCTGACCTTTCCGGGGGAAGCGGAGAAATATAAGCAAGCTTTGGCTTGCCGATGCTCGGAATAATAACGGAATTGCTCG
>JAJYQS010000027.1 GCA_021794475.1 bacterium
CACGTAATATTCAATATCGCAGGCTATACCGGAAAATCCGTTACCTTCGAAACACGCAGCGGGGATATTATCGTAGAGCGCAACGGCAGCCTTCTTTCCATGGATTTTCCTTCTATTCCGCCTAAACCATGTATCGCTCCGGATTCACTTGTTAAAGGCCTCGGGCATGCTCCGGCGGAAGTGCTTTCCGCTATGGACTATTTTGCGGTATTTGAAGACGAAGACGCCATATATTCGATTAAGCCCGATTATGCCCTGCTTGAAAAACTCGACTTACGCGGAAGTGTGGTTACCGCCCCGGGAAAAGATGTGGATTTCGTCAGCCGCTTTTTTGCACCCAAGCTCGGCGTTCCCGAAGACCCCGTCTGCGGTTCCGCTCACTGCGAGCTTGCCCCTTACTGGGCTGAAAAACTTAATAAGCGCAATTTAACCGCAAAACAGCTTTCCTTCCGTGGAGGAGACATTTTTTGCAAGTTAAAAGGAAATAATATCATAACTATTTCAGGGCAGGCCGTTACTTTTATGGAAGCGGAAATAATGATTTAAGCAGTATAATTTACAATATTTTCTTAAAAATTTTGTAAATAATTAAAATAAATTACCTTGATTGATGCTTGCTTCTTTTAAATCTTTCGGCTTTCTATTTTCTCTTGGATCGAAAGAATCCAACAAATTTCTCTCTTTTTTAATTCTGCTTTCTGACATTTTTATATATTGAGGGTTAATATCGATGCCGATCCACTTGCGATTCAGCAAGTTGGCCACAACGCAAGTTGTACCGCTACCCACAAATGGATCTAAAATAGTATCATTTATATTGCTACTGGCAAGAATAATTCTTTTTATCAGTGCCTCCGGCTTTTGGGTAGGATGTTTGACTCGTTCGGGATTTGAATAATGAATATGGGAAAATTCCCATACATCCCCTGGATTTGCTCCTTTCATATTATTTCTTGTTCTAAAATACTTTTGGGGTATCCTTATATCGTCAAGATTAAAGGTAAAATCGTCCGACTTCGTAAAGTATAAAATGTCTTCATGGCGAGGTGAAAATCCTTTTATTCTGCCCATTCCCTGAGTATAATGCCATGTAATCCAACCATTAAAATGAAAACCCAGTTCTTGAAACATTAAAAACAGCCTGGAAATAAACTTAACTCCCATAAAAACATATATGCTACCAGTATCCCTCAATATTCTTTTGCTTTCGGTCAACCACTCAAGCGTAAATTTTTCATACTCGTGCCATTGCTTCCAATCTATGTTATTGCCGTAATCTTTCCCTAAATTATAGGGGGGGTCGGTGCAAATCAAATCAATAGCCGCATTAGGAAGTTTTTTAATTTCGTTTATTGTATCGCCAGTTATGAAGTAATTTGTCTTCATTATTATTCGCTTTTAATCCATTCAAATTTTTCTGCTAATTTAATCCACGATTTTAATCCCTTTGATTTAATATATTTCTCGTCAATCATTTTTATAAACTGCGCAGTTTTTTTCTTTTCTACATCAACATAATGAATATCTCTAATCTGAAGTTGACCCGTTCCGAGTGCTGGATTGTAGCTCAAATCTTTCGAAGAAAGATATTTTATGTCATAAATATTATTGGAGGTGATCTGCATTATCCCATTTGTGATTCCATCGTCATCGGCTTTTTCGCTAAATACTTTATGCTTTAGCGAGAGAATAAGAAAGATATAATCTGGATCGTCCAAATATTCATTCCTAATTCTAGCAAAAGAGGTTATATTTGGACTTTTTCCTGCCGTTAAAATATCTTCGGAAGTTGCTTTGGCATCAACATTTGCAGAAATATAATCTTCAACATGTTTTAATTTAAACTGAAGAATCATATCGAACGGATCGAGCCTTTTACCTGCTTCAACATTAATTAAACCATATTTATTTCCGATCTCATCTTTTACCTCCTCGAATTTTTCTAATGCCCATGCTTCTACAAAAGGGCCGGCAATTTTATTGATATTCTCCAGAGGCAAACCATGTTTTAAGTTTGTTCTTATAAAAATTTTGTTTTTACCACTTTTAATAGCATTTTCAATAATTAATCTAATAGCTGAACATACGCCATTTGACAATTTGGGGTATATATCAGATTCTTTCGGCAATTTTCGCTTTTTTAATATATCGACGCTCATTCAATAAATTGAAAAAATTTAATATGTCTATTTAACCTTTTATGAATATACTAACAGATTTCATAAAATCATTCAAATTAAATAACTACAATATATTATTTGATTAATATCGAAACAAAATTTTATATTATTTATAAAAAATGTTAAAATTAATATGGGCTCAACTATGTTTTTATTAGACTTAAACAATTTTCGCTATATATTCATTAGCAATAAATAATTTACAATATTTTCTCAAATTGTAAGGATATGCCTTATAACTTGTTAATTTTATTAAACTTATTAATTTATCAGGTATGCTTAACCTTTTTAGGTTGCACCTGATACATTTTTGTAAAGTTTATAACTATAACCTTGATTTTGCAATAGAAAAAAATAAATCTTACATATGGCGCAAAAACGTCGTTTTTTAAAAACATAGCAAATTGTTTTTAATTCTTAGCTATTTTTCAGGTTGTTTTTAATAACTTTTATAAAA
>JAJYQS010000100.1 GCA_021794475.1 bacterium
TTTTTATATTATCTACTAACCCTTCAATATCAACAGGTTTAACTATAAAGTCATTTGCCCCCATTTTCATAGCTCTCACTGCGTTTTCTATATTTCCGTATGCAGTAATTAATATAAAGATAATATCAGGGTCTTTTTTTTTTACAATTTCTAAAAAATCTATGCCGCCGATGCTATTTTTTATTTTTAAATCGCATAGTATTACGTCAAAATTATTATCATTAAATATTTGTATTGCCGTTTCAATATTTGCGGCGCAAGTTACCTCAAAGTTAAATTTTTCTAAATTTAAACTTATTGTTTTTAGCAAATTTTCTTCATCGTCTATTAGCAAAATTTTCTTCATAAATTATTAATTATTGCAGGAAGGTTTAAATTGTATTGAAAAAATAGTTCTTCCTTGTTCTCTTTTTGCCTCTATCAGTCCCTTATGAATATTAATTATTTTGTATGAAATTGCGAGTCCTAATCCTGTTCCCGAATTTTTAGTGGTAAAAAACGGTTTAAATATTTTTTTCATATTATCTTCAGGTATGCCGGCACCATTATCTTCAAAATTCAAATATATCGTATTGTTATTATTATCAAAATAACTTAATATCCAAATTTTTCCATTTGCAATATTTGCGGTTGCGTCAATTGCGTTAATAATAATATTTATAAAGACCTGTTTCAGCATATCCTCGTTTCCGTCTATCTGCGGAATATTATCCTGCAAATTGATGTTTATTTCAATATTTAATTGCTTGATTTCATAATTAAGCAAATCTAATGTTTTCAAAATCAATTCATTAAGTCTGATTTTTGATAATTCTGAACCGCCGATTTTTGCAAAATTCATAAAACTCACCGAAAGATTATTAAGTCTGTCCGATTCTTTATCTATTATATTTACTAACTCTAACGCCTGATTGCTCTCTATTTCATTTTTAATATATTTATTTGCGGAACTTATTATATAAACAGCATTTTTTACTTCATGGGAAACCATTGACGACATTTCACCTATATAAGCCATGCAGTTTAATTCCTCTTTCTCTTTAGCCAGCTTTTCAATCGTCGTTATATATTCTTTTATGCTTAAAGCCATTGAATTAAACGCATTAATGATATTACCTATTTCATCGTGAAATTCGCTTTTGATATTTATATCATAATTTCCATTTTTGATTTTATCAATATTTTTATTAAGGTCAATGAGCGGATTGATTATAAATAGAACAATAAAATTCAGCAGTATTAAGCCGACTAAGATAAATATAAAACCTATAATAAAAAATCTTGCAGCAGCCCATAAGATTCTTTTATTTATAATTTCAGATTCTCTTTTTGTGTTAAATGAAACAGCGGTAACGCCGATTAATTTTTTTTTATCGTAAATATTTTTTATAAAATATTTGCCTAATGTATATTTTTTATTTTTAAAAGGTAAAGATACGACTTTTGGAAATATATAATTGTTAGAAAATAACTGAAAACCTTTATTGTTGTATATAGTAATATTTTTTAATGTTTTTGCCGGATAATATTTTAAGTTATATTGTAAATCTTTAATATTGTGAGATATGATTGCGTGTTTAATTTTGGATACTAAATATTTAGCATCGGCGGAATTTTTTAATTCGGTTCTATATAGCAAAGTATTATATATAGTAAATAACGATATTAGATCGCTTAAAAAAATAGTTATAAAAAGAACAATAAACGAGCTTATTAATATTTTCCATTTGATACTTAAATTCTTAATAAAATTTTTCATATATCTTTATTTTATATTATTATTGCAATATTATAAATTGTTTTTATAAAATAAATTAATTATTAATTTGCCCAAATATGGGCAAAAAAAGGTCCAAAATGGACAAAGCGGATTTTTAAAGAATATTTTTAACGGTTTTTTCAGCATTATATCTTTATTTTTTTGCATGAAATTATTGGCATATAAATTGCATATTAAATACTCAAGAAAGACAAAATAAACACATAGAGATAGAAAAATAAATAATAGAGAGAATAAAGAGAATAGAGAGCAAAAAATTTCTAAATGTATAGCAATTTATTAAAATAGTATTGAAAATCTAAATCAAAAATCAGAAGAGCGAAACAGTCAGTCATTCTGTATTTATGCAGTTATATTTATGCAGTATAATGGTAAATAGCCGCAAGATTTATACATTATCTTGATAAATTAACTTGATAATTTGTTTTGGCAGCTTAACTTTTCTACATAATTTATATAGTATAATGGTAAATAGTAGTAAGCAATTAATAATATGAATTTAATTAAATGTAAATAAATTGGAGGTCTCATGAAAAAAAAGTTTAGTTTTTTAATAATCGGTCTGATTGCGGCAGCTGCCGCAGCGGCTATTTATTATGTAGGTTTCATAAAATCTGCAGCATCTGCCAGAGAGATTAACGTAACACGGAAAAAGGTTGTTTTGACGTCCCATTTAAGCGGCGTTGCAATGAGAGCTAAGATTGTTACATACAAAAACGATAATAAAACATTGTATAAAACAACTTATTATACTTATGGCAAAAATCCTTTACCTATGTGGACGGAGGTTAAGTATTTGCCGGAAAATAGACCTATAAATCCTGCAGCGTCGGGCAATTGGAGTATATTTAATAAATTTAGGAATCATAATTCGATCCTGAATTTGAATTTTCCCGCAGTATCGTGGAAATATAAACAATATGATGCTATTTCTCTAAAAGGATTATTTCCTTCCGTGGATGTTCTCGGCAAAACAAGAGGAGCAGTTATGTTTACGCAATTTGTCGGGGATTCCGTTGGTGTAAGCTATTATAACGGAATTGTTTATATTCCTTCAAATAACGATATGCTGTATGCCGTAAATGCGAAAACCGGCAAACTTATATGGAGAGCTACAACGGCAGGTTCTGTTATGTCTGTACCGTTAGCTGTTAACGGTGTAGTTTATATTACAATAGGCAATGCCGCTTTTAGCGGTGCGAATGGACCTTTTGCAATACTTACCCATAATTTAAAAAATATAAGAAGGGGAGACGGCTACGGCGGAGTTTATGCTTTCAGCGCTTATTCAGGAAAACTTTTATGGGTTCGTTTTACTGCCGGAGAAGTTATGCCGACGGCTCTATATATTGATAATATGTTGATATTTGCGAATGGTTCAGGTCATATTTATGCTTTAAATGCTAAATCCGGTAAAATTATCTGGAAAAAATATGCGGGAATATCATCTTTTTCTTCGATGAGTTCAACTAATTATTATACTATGCCGGATAAAAAGGTGATAGGGATTATCGGATTTACTTTAGTAAAACAGCCTTTCGGCAAACTTGTGGCATTTAATATTAAAAATGGTAAAACAGCATGGCAAGCAGTGCTTCCGAAGGAATATAAACCGTTTAACACAGGAATGGGGGATGTCAGTCCTGCCGTTGACCAGAAACACGATCTCGTAATTCAGGATACCATAGTGAATTTTAATAAAAAAACAAGAATGCTTAACAGCGCTATTGTAGCTATAAAAGCTTCTACCGGCAAGGTTAAATGGGTAGATCTTTTGGGAAAAGGATATGTTCCTCCTGCATTTAAAGGCGGTGTTCCCGTTATTCACGACGGAAGGATATATGTAGGTTCGCCTGTGACAAGCAAGATCTATGCGATAAATGAATTTACAGGAAAAGTGCTATGGAGTTCAAAAATTCCAACCGTCTCAGTGCCTCCTAAAACAGCCGGAGGAGGAAGAGGAAATCCTGTTATATACGGAAATAAATTAATTCTTGCTGCAGGGGCATATATTTTCACTTATAATGCAAATACCGGCAAGCTGCTAAAAAGATATTACACAGGAGGAAGATTTGGTCTTGTAAATCCTGTTATAGTCGGTAAAACAGTTTTTGTGAGCAATAGTTACAATTATACTTTTGCAATACCTTTAAAAAAATTATTATAATTACCTTAAATGAAATGGTTAAATGCGGGCTGATTTGCGAAAGAATTGCTGATTTATTTAATTTCTGACCGCCGCCTGTATTTGAAAGATTTAAAAACAGAACATCTTTTAAAAAAGGCAAAAAAGGTCTGGTTGATTTTCGTGTTAGCGTTGTGCTTTGAAATCAGGTATCTTTGACGACGAAAAAATCAGACCTTTTTTCTAACGTTTTAGTTTAATTAAGTTTTTTACAATCTTGTTTCTAAACATAATTTTAGTTAGATATATAAAGATATGTCAAATTTTTCAATATATTACTATTTTATCTAACTAAAACTATATCTCCTTATTTCGTAAAATTCTTTAATTGTGCAATAACGGGATAGTTTTATCTAAAAAATATTTAATTAATGAAATTGATAAAATCTGCTAGAAAAGTAATAATTTAGAATAAAATCTAAATCAGCGACTTAAAATAATAGACAGAATGAACAAATTAACATTAAAGGAATAAATTATATGATTAAAAAAATAATTGTAAAAAATAAGATTAGTTTTATGTTATTAGCGGCGTTTGGGCTATTTATTTTTATGTTTTCAGTATTTTCTGTATCAAATGTTTTTGCAGCGCACAATAAAGTTCCAATGGATCCGATTGGCAATACTCTTGATCCAAATAGCCCATTTGCACCGTTATATTTGCCGCAAAATGCTCCAAAAGGCAAAAATATTGTCGGACCTGCTGCTTGGACTCATGCATACGGCAGGCCTGATCACAATGCCGCCTTTAATGTAAGTTTATTTGCTCCATCATGGATAATAGATGGGGTAAGATGGGATTTTCCTGAGGCACGTGCATGGCCGTTAAGCAATGTAAATCCTTTTGGCGCAAATATAAATGGAATTAAAGAATCTCTCGCGGTGCAGACTCAGTTTTTAGGAAATTCATTGGGTGTATCAATGGTTAAAGGTGTTGTTTATGCTGAAAGCGATGATATGTTCGTATATGCCGTAAATGCGCAGACAGGCAAATTAATCTGGCGCGTGAGTCCTGTAGGCAATAATTTAATGGGGAATCCGTTGGTAATAGGCAATCGTGTTTATGTATCAGCCGGCAGCGTCGGATTTAATTTTGACAACGTTATGCGCTTTATTAAAGACCCGGCGTCCGCAGGCAGAGGTGTAGATATTAGCTTTAATGGCATATATTGCCTAAATAGAAAAAATGGTCAATTATTATGGTATTTTCCGACAAAAGGGGATGCTATGCCAACTCCTGCATATGCTTATGGTTCTTTGTTTATAAGTACCGGAAACGGTAATATTGACCGCGTTAATGCTAAGACTGGAAAGAAGGAATGGACGACCCATGTCGGCGGCATTGCCAATATGTCAAGTCCGGTTATCTGGCATCATATGGTCTATGTATCAATGTCTGTAATATCAGGGATTTACGCCCTTAATACTTTAAATGGCAAAGTGTTGTGGAAAGGAAATATTCCTGGCGCCAGTAATACCGGAATGGGCGATGTTTCTCCGGCAGTTGCCGAAGGAATTGTTATAATGGATGCCGTTGCAAATCCTAAAACAATAAATGGAAAAGCGACCTTAGAAACCATTGTACGTGCTTTTAAAGCAAAGACTGGAAAGGTGTTATGGACGGACAATATGGGACGCGGTCCTAAGATTCCTGCATTTAAAGGCGGTGTACCGATGATTCATGATAATATTGTATATGTAGGTTCGCCTGTCACTTCGGACTATGAGGCTATTAATTTATACACCGGACAAGTAAAATGGGCATGGCATATGCCTAATCCGGGTCCTGCAGGTTCAGGACGGGGAGCGCCGACATATTATCACGGTGTTTTATATATTTCTAGCGGTCCGGATATCTATGCGGTTAATCCTAAAAATGGTCATCAAATTGGTTTCTATCACGTTGGAGGACGTTTTGGCATTGTTAATCCTACTATAGTAGGAGGCACTATTTATTTAGGCAATACGTGGGATTGGATAAATGCGGTACCGGTTAAAGATGTAAATCCTAATTTTGAACTAAAAAAGATAAATAAAGAAAACAGGAAATATATAGGAAGACATTTTAAATTTAAAAATTCTTAAATATTATATTAAAAGTTAGAAAACAGCTGACAAAAATAATCTACATTTAAAATAACAAATGCGGGCAGCAGTTAATTCTAGATTTATGTCCGCATTTTATATATTTGTACATATGTCATATATATAAATATATATTTAGATATATTGACCATAGATATAAGTACTATTTTTATTGTTGACATATATATTAAATAATATATATATGTATATATATGAAAAATAAAAACATTTTCACGGCGGAGATTATTTTTATCATAATTGCAACTGCTTCAATTTTATCTCTGTTTCAATTTGGAATAGTTCCCGTAAAAAATTATATTATACAAAGAATATCTTTTAATTTAAAAATCATTAAACTTGACAAAAGCATTAATAAATTAATAGTTGATTTTAACAAATTAAAATATTATAAAAAATCAACGCATGTCAATAATCAGGAATTATTATATACTGCGAAAAATATTAAAGACGATAAAAAAACAATAAACCTAGAATATAAAAATATTAATAATTATATAAAAATAAAATCTTACGCAATTTATTATCCAAAGCTTACCTCGTATTTTTATAAATCTTATTTTAAATGGAAAAGTATAGATAAACCGATATTAGATAGAATTATAAAATACAATGAGTATATTTCTCCAAAAATATCTATTTTCTATATAAAGTCTTTATCTTATTTATTATTGCCGTCAAAAATAATATTAAAAACCGGGCTTTCGCATATACAGCGCATTTATTTATTTTATGCGCTGGTTTTTATCGCCGGAAGTTTAATTATATTGAGTTTAGGGGTTTTGTTTATATATTATTTGTTAAAGTTTTTAAATAACCTGAGAGAAAGCGAAAATAAATTTAAATCGTTATTTAAAGAACATGCCGCAGTGATGTTTTTAGTTGAAGAAGACGGTAAGATAGCGGATGCAAATTATGCTGCTTCTAAATTTTACGGTTATTCTAGAGAAAAACTTAGAACGATGTATAATTATGAATTTAATATTACTCCTAAAGAGGAACTCGTAGAATACACTAAAAAAGCATTTAGTAAATCAGACAGCCACTTTACATTTATTCATAAATTAGCAAATAATGAACTAAGAAATGTTGAAGTTTACATATCTCCTATTCATGTCAATAACAAAATATATCTGTTTTCAATTATTCATGATATTACTGAAAAAAAGCAGCTTGAAGATAAATTAAGAAATTCAGAGAATAGGCTTAAAACATTTTTTAACAATTTGCCTGTCGCGTCTTTAGTAGTAGAACACGAAAGCGGTTTGATAGTAGATGTTAATAATAAGGCAGCAGAGTTTTATGGTTATACTAAGGAAGAATTTTTAAAAATGACCATTAGCGTTATAAATCATTTTAATTCGATTGACGAAATAATTCAATTTAGAGCCAAAGCGCTAAAAGACGGCTATAGCTACGCAATATGCAGCCATAGACTTAAAAATGGCGATATAAAAATTGTTGAAGCTAATATTGCAGGAATTATTTACAATAATAAACCATATGTTTTAATCCTTGTAAACGATATTACTGAAAAAAAGCAGCTTGAAGATAAACTGAAAAAATCTGAAAAAAAGTTGGAAGATGATATGCTGACTTTGCAGATACTGGTCGATAATATACATGCCGGTATTGCATTGTATTCGCAGGATAAATTTATTTATTTAAACCCTACTATAGAAGAAATTTTCGGTTTTAGTATCGGTGAGTTCTATAAATTAAATCCACTTTAATTTTTTAATATTGATGAAAAAGATATTTTAAATTTTAATATGCCGATATTTAAAAGGCGCATTAATAATGAATTGTCGTCTCAAATTATATATAGGTACGTCAAAAATGGCAATGCAGCTATTTATCTTGATTTATTTAGAACCGTTGTAAATTATAACAATGAACAAACCGGTTTGGCTATATTTACAGATGTTACCGACATAGTATTGAAAGAACAGCTGCTGATGTTAGAAAATGAGACATTTAAGGAATTATCCGAGGTAGATGTTTTAACAGGTATTTATAACAGAAGGGCATTTGATAATAAATTAGCGGAATTTTTAGATATAGCTTCGAGATATGGCAGACATTTATCGTTGATAATGTTTGATATAGATAAATTTAAAGAAATAAACGATACGTACGGGCATGAGGCTGGAGACAGTGTTTTGAGAGAGTTATCTAAGACCGTCAAGACAGGATTGAGGAAGACAGATTTCTTTGCCAGATACGGCGGAGAGGAATTTATGATAATATCCCCTGAAACCGATATTTCCACTGCAAAAGAGCTTGCTGAAAGATTAAGGGAGCAAATAGAAATTCATGATTTTAAAATAGAAAAAAATATAACATGCAGCTTCGGAGTGACGGAATTTAACAGAAATAATAAGAATGATTACCAAAGCATAGTTAGCAGAGCAGATACTGCGTTATATGAAGCGAAACGCAACGGAAGAAATAAAGTATGTGTTAAATAATTAAATAATATTATATAAAAGGAAAAATTAAGAGACCATTCAAAATTAATATTAAATCGTTCCTGTTACAAATTTTATATAATATTTATCAAGGTCAAGTTTATATAAACTATTTATATAATTTAATCTTGCCTGTTTATAATCGTCAAGCGTTCTGTCTAAGTTAATTAATGTAGTGATACCTGCATCATACCTGTTTTTTGTTATTTTAAGTGTTTTCTTCGCATTTAACGCCGCTAATTTTGCAACATTAGTATTGATTAAATCCGTTTTATATTTTAAATATGCATTGCGCACCTGCATTTCAATTTTATCTTTAAACAAACTTTTATATTCTGCAGCAGTATTGAACGCCGTTTTAGATTTTTCTAAGTTATTATAATCATACATCCCTGAAAATATATTAAAATGAAACATAACGGTAAACATGTAGCTGTAAGCGTCACCAGGATGAAAAGTCGGAGCGTTGCTGTAATAATTATAGGCGGCAGATATTTTCGGCAAAAATTTCCCTTCAGCTTCTGTAATCCCGAGAGCCATATTTTTTTTGTTTAAAGCCATAGCTTTATAGTCTGGGCGATATTTAAAGGCTCTACTCTGTAAAGTTTTCACAGATATTATTTTTTTAAACGGTTTAAATTTTAGATCAGTCGATAAATTAAATTTTGTATTAATCGGGATACCTGCGGTGATGTTTAAATAATAAAGGGCTAGCCTGTAATTTTTATCTGCAGCCATTAATTTTTCCTTCATTGAAGCAAGAGCCACTTTAGCCCTTAAAACATCTGAAGAGACAACCTGTCCCTGTTTGTACAAATTTATAGTTAAATTTTTATATACCCGCATGGTTTTAACCATATTTTTCATAAGATGTACATATTTTAATGCCAAATCTGCGGAATAATAAGCTTTTGCTACATCATATAATACTTTTTGCTGAGATTCCGTTAAATTTTTCTTTAATGCGTCCTTATTGAGGACAGCTCTTTTATATCCGAGATAAATTTTTCCGCCCATAAATATAGGTTCTTCAATCTGAAAATTTGATTCATAATTTTGAATCATTCCGGGATTATTTAAAAATGACGGACTAAAATAATAGTTTGTATTCTGGTTCGTAAGGTCCCTCTGGTTTAATATATTTCCAAAAGCGTAAAGAGGATTATTAGTATTCATATAAATTTCATTAAAATTAATTTTTGGCAAAAATCCGCTAAAAGCCTCATTTTCCTCATATGCAGAGGACTGTAATTTATATTTGGCAATTTTGATAAGCTTGTTATGTTTCAACGCGTACAAAAAAGCTTGTTTTAAGGAAAGAGAATTGTTAGAAGAAACGGTAAGGAACGAAGCAGTTTTAAAATTTTTAGCTGCTGCGGCATTATTTACGAAATTCACTAATATTGTTAAAAATACGCCGGCAAATATTATAGCAAATAAAAAATTTGTTTTGTAATCAGATGTTCTTCTGCTCTTTTCTATTTCAATTTTCATTTTTTCTAGTATTTTATTAAATTATTTTGATTAAAATTTAATACAACTCATACACAATCTATATAAATTAATATATATCAATAATAAGATATATGCAAGTAATTTTTTAAAAATCAAAATTAATTTGGATTTACGATAAAAAGAAAAATAATATAAGAATTAACAGAGGCAGATAAAGTTAAAAAAATTAGTAAAATTGCAATAAATGCTCGGATTAAGTTAAACATTGCGAAGACAAAAGGTAAATTAAGCCGATATCAAAAGAAGCAATATAAAATAATTGTAACCAGACTATTTTTTTGTTTTATATTCTTTTAAAATATTAAATATTTTTTCAATAACGTCATCGTTTAATTTATAGCACATCATAACGCCGTCCCTTTTTGCGCTGACTATGCCCTTATTTTTTAATGCGACGAGATGCTGCGAAACCGTAGCTTGAGGCAAACCTAAGCTCCCCCATATATTTTTAACACAAGACTGATTAGTAATCAGGACTTCTATGATTTTTAATCTGATAGGATGTCCTAATGTTTTTAAAAGCTCCGCTTGTTCTTCAAAAGATATTTCTGATTCCATTTTAGTATTCTGAAAAGATTAAGATTAATTTAAATTTAGTTAAAATTAAATTAATTGTTATTATAGATTTTATTTTATTTATTTCAGCTGATAATTGAAATAAAATTCTTAGACGCATACATTGTATAATATAAATAATTAACTACCCAAATATATATATATAATTGTATTTTAATATATTTGAATTGTCAATAACTATTTAGATTGGATTGCAGTTTAGTTTTTTTCTTATGAGCATAAGGAATAGAAATCAGCGTACATAAATTTTTAAAATATATATACGCTGATTTTGAATTACTGAAATATTTATAATATTTTACATACTATAAATATTATATACATGCCGCGGCATCATTAAAAAGCGAGGGTGATATCGGATGTAGAAGCATCTTCCATGTACATAGCCGCTCCGCCGTATTCGATACCGTCAATCAAGTCTTCTTTTTTAAATCCAAAAAGGTCTACAGTCATTTGGCACGCGATAAATTTTACTCCTGTTTCCTGGCATAAACTGATTAATTCAGGTATGGTTGCAACTCCATGTTTTTTAATCATGGATTTCATCATAGACGTAGCCATATTGGTCATGCCCGGGATTGCTCCGATAATGTTTGGAACAGGCATAGGCATTGCGGGGTTGCCTAACGGAGCAACTTTTAAGGCTGTTCCGACATCTTTTCTTAAGATGTTTAACCCATAGAATGTAAAGAATATAGTCGTCGGAATATCAAGCGTTGCAGCGGTAGAAGCAAGGATAAGCGGCGGATAAGCCATATCTAAAGTTCCATGGATTGCAATAATTGACA
>JAJYQS010000022.1 GCA_021794475.1 bacterium
TAATTATTCCAAGAACAACCATTATCAAACCTATCGATGCTACTATAGCTAATTTTGCTTTTGAGTAGGTATGTTCGCCAAGAATCTTCTTATTACCGGCAAGCAATATTAAAAACACAAGTACAATTGGAAGAACAAAACCGTTAAATGCCTCAACGTCCACCATCAAAGTTACCAGAGGTATATTAGGAGCAAGTACTATTACTGCAGCCATAATAATCAGCGCCATATATAAAAAATGAAACATTTTTGATTCCTTGAATTTATTGTTTAAACTATGTTTAAATCCCCATGTTTCACCGGCTGCCCACGCAAAAGCCATGGACACGACAAAAGCGGCGAGAACGCTTGAACTGTATAATCCTATTGCAAAAAGAAGTCCTGCATATTTTCCGGCAAGAGGAATGAGAGACTGCCCTATTGCTTTAGCGGATGAAGGAATTATATGATGTGTATATAGTGTAGCTGCAGTCATCACTATTACCGCAATCATAAGAAGCTGTGTTGCTATACTTCCGACTAAAGTATCTGCAGCTGCTAATTTAACATCATTTTTGCATAAATTTTTGTCAACGGTAGCACTCTGCTGATAATATATCATCCATGGCATTATAACGGCGCCCGCATTAGCCGCTATTAAAAAGGCATAATTTTTGTTAAAGATCGGCTGAGAGCCTATAAGACCGCTAAATACTAATTTATGTAAATCTGGATGGGCAAAAATTGCAGCAGGAATAAAAACAAAACCGGACAATGCAAAAATAAGCGCTATATTTTCTGCTTTTTTATAACTTCCTCTAAAAACAACAATGAGTAAGATTAGGACACTGAATCCGATAGAATATATTTTAGGAATATTAAATATTTCGCCGCTTGCCGCTATTCCTGAAAATTCTGTTAATAATGCTGCAAAAACCGTTAAAAATAAAAGGGCAGTCGAAAAAGCAGCCCATTTTGAACCGTAATATTCCCTTATTAGCTCGCCGTGGCCTTTTCTTGTCACGCATCCAAGTCTTGAAGTCATTGATTGAATAAGATATAAAAAAGGAATAAGGATTATCTGCATCAGCACTAATTTGTAACCCCACTGCGCTCCTGAAACTGCGGCGGTAGTGACCGAACCTGCGTCCATATCTGCTACCATTACAATAAAGCCTGGACCTAATACCTTAAAAAAATGCAGCCATTTATATGCAATTCTTTTAAATTTGTCTCTATACTTTTTATCTTTTCCGTATCTGTTTCTATTCCTTTTTTGAATCTGCATATCAGATCCATCGCTGCTTTGTATGTATTTTTTCTTAAAATTTTCCGAGTTTTCAGATTTAAATAATTTGCTGCTTTTTTTATAATTATTTTTTTCTGAACGATATTTATTCATCTAATTTATTTTCATTATTATAAATAATACATTACTAAAACAGTCAACTATGTGAAATTAATTTATTATATTTATTTAAGTTTGTCAATAAAAAATACATAAAAAATACAAATAAATCAATATTTTTAATATTGCAAATAAAATACAATAAAATTAAGATATTTTTATTTTTAAATCTTTTTTAATTTATATTTATGTGGTATATTTAATATAATAATAGTGATGTTAATATAACTAATACGAAAATATAAAAAATATAAATAAAGGGTGTTGATTATGAAGATTTTGCTTATTCAACCTGATAATAAAAGTACGGTAGGTTTAAATAACGTTGCTTTAATTGAGCCTACAGGGCTGGAAGCCATAGGCGGAAGCCTTTTAAATGACAAACACGATGTTAAAATAGTCGATTTAAGAGCTGTGGGGAAGGACCCGGATAAATATTTAGACAATGCCATAAAAGATTTTAAACCGGATGCCTACGGTTTTTCATGCTCTTTTACTCCGGATGTTTATAGAGTGATTGAACTTGCAAAGAAGGTTAAAAATAACTATGGGGCAAAGTTTGTTTTTGTCGGAGGACATCATGTTTCCGTTTATCACATTGATTTTAATATAAAAGAAATTGATGCCGTCGTTATAGGTGAAGGAGAGGTGACCGTCGTTGAACTTTTGCGGGCTTATGCTGCAGGAACGCCTCTTGCAAATGTTGACGGCATTGCCTATTGCGACAGCGATACCGGACAGCAGATTAAAACAAAACAGAGAAGTTTAATAAAAAATATTAACGAGGCTCCTTTTTTTGCCAGGCATTTAACCGCAGAATACAGAAAAAAATATTATCTCGGCATAAGAACATCGTTAGCCTGTCTTGAAACAGCCAGGGGCTGCCCTTTTAAATGTGATTTTTGCAGTGTATGGAATTTCTATAGAGGAACTTACAGATCTAAATCTCCGGAAAGGGTCGTTGCCGAATTAAAATCCATAAAAGAAGACTATATTTTAGTAACGGACGATAATTTTTTCAGCGATGTCAGAAGGGCAAAAGCTATAGGCGAACTTGTAAAAAAAGCAAAGATAAAGAAACTTTACACAATCCAGGCAAGGAGCGATACCATAGTTAAGCATCCTGAACTTATAAAACAATGGAAAGAGATAGGCTTGTCCAATATCTTTATTGGGTTTGAGAGTGTGGATGATGAAACGTTAAATGATATTCATAAGGATAACTCGTCAGAAATGAATGAAAAAGCTTATTATATTGCGAAGAAATACGACGTTGCCGTTACGGCATCTTTTATAGTATCGCCAAGTTTTTCCAAGATCGATTTTGAAAAATTGATGAATTTTGTTAAAAGACTAAAAATAAGCGTGCCTGTTTTTTCTGTTCTTACGCCGCTTCCCGGAACTAAATTATTTAACGAATTAAAGAGCAAGCTTACTATTACCGATTATTCTTACTATGATCTGTTTCATCCTGTGTTAGATACTCTTTTGCCGACTACAGAATTTTTTAAAGAATTTTCAAATCTTTATAAAACATCATATAAAAAGTTAAACTTGAGGGCAAATGATGTATTGTTTGTTATTAAATATATGATGATGGGTAAAATGTCTTTGGACCATATGATTAAATTAAAAAGATCTATGAAATGTATTTCAACGCCGTCCACTTATACATTACCGTTAGTAGTTGTAAAATAAATAAAAAAATAAATAAAAAAATTATTGCAAATTTTTGTATGTGCGTTTATAATATCTTTCTTAACCTTATGGAATAAAATTATAATACGGTATGATAATAATATATAATTAATATCAGTATGCAATAATGTGCGATAAACAGATAAAAAGTAAATAATTAAGTAACTAAAAAACGATTAAAAGAGGAGGAATTTTGAAAATCAATATATTTTCAGACATTAACCATAATTTTTTTAGAAAGTATGAAACTGTTATAATAGTCAATCCTGATTTCGATGATTCGCAATATAATCAGTTCGTAGAAAAAATTAAAGGCATTATTGCTAAAGAAGGCGGCGAAATTATAAGCGTAAGCGATTGGGGATTAAGAAAGCTTTCATATGAAATTAAAAAAACCGGCAAAGGTCGTTATATCGTTATCCATTTTTCGGCTAAAAGCAATGTTGTAGCCGAGTTGGAGAGAAATTTAAGAAACATAGAAGATTGCCTGAGGTATCAAACCGTATTATTCACAAATGATTTAGAGTCTTCAAGGGAGGAAGCCGTCAATGTTTAAGAAATTTGAAAGAACGTCTGCAAGCAGACCGGCAGCAAATGCAAATTTTTCTCACAGACCATTTACAAGAAAAAAAATGTGTAGATTCTGTGCAGATAAGAATTTAAAAATTGATTATAAAGATACACGTCTTTTGAGAAATTTTGTAACTGAAAAAGGCAAAATTATGCCGAGAAGGGTAACAGGCAATTGCGCTTATCATCAAAGAAAAATTGCAAAAGCTATAAAGGCGTCCAGAAATATTGCTATAATGCCTTATATTTCTTTAAATGTATAAATTTAAGAAATTTTTATCTATTTTTTTTATTACTTTTTTGTTATATCTTTTAATAACCGACTGCTTGGCAGCCGGTTATTATAGTTTTGCTAATCCCTTTTTTTATTTGTTTTTCAGTTTTATTATTATCTGGTATTTTAAAAATTATAAAGGCGCTTCAATACTTCCTGCCGCTATAGTTTGTTTTGCGGGAATTATGTCCGTATATAATTATATAAATTATGGCAGAAGTATAGAAATTTTATCTGTCATTTTAATATTTGTTGTTATTCCGTATGCATTTTCCTATTTATACAATAAAAAACTAAGTTTAGCTAAAGCTGTTTCTTTTTCCGTATTAAGTATTTATTCCCTGTTATTTCTATTTTTTGCTGCATATGTTTACTATAATAATGCGTACTTGTATTCCGATCTTGGCTACTATTTAAATAAATATGCAGGCGTAATAATCATTAAAGTAATAAATATTTATAAGCAAATGGGTATATCTGATACATTGATAGCTAAGTTTAAACCTGAATTGATTATAATACTTAAAGATGTATTTTTGCTTGCTCCGTCTATTTTGATAATTTTTTCATGGTTTTCTTTATGGCTTTGCTTTATTCTCCTCAAAAATAGAATTTCAAAGGACGGCAGTGATAATAGTTTTTTTAGAACTGATGAAAATTTATTGAATTGGAAAGCGTCCGATTTTTTAATTATCGGATTGATAATAGGTTTAATTATCATAGTATTTGCTGCCGGATTATATAAATTTATAGGCTATAATATAATTATTATTTTAGCTTCGGTTTTTTTTATACAAGGTCTGACAATACTTTCTTTTTACTTTAAAAAGAATAATGTGAATAAAATTTTGAGATTTTTTGCTTATGCGCTCATTTTATTATTCAGCAATCCTTTTTTAATATTTATTATAATGTTAGGAATATTTGATGAATGGTTTGATTTCAGGAAAGTTAATAGTATTAAATTAAAATAAAAAATAATTACAGGAGGAAAAAGTCGTGAAAATAATTCTGAAAGAAAATGTAGAAAATCTTGGCGATATGGGGGATACTGTTATTGTGGCAGACGGTTACGGAAGAAATTTCCTGCTGCCTAAAAATCTTGCTATACCGGCTTCAAAAACAAATATTAAATTAGTGGAACATGAAAAAAAATTGATTGAAAAAAGAAAAGAAAAATTAATTTCCGGTTTTGATGACCTTAAGGGAAAATTGGAAGCATTATCTATTTCTATTCCGGTTAAAGTCGGGGAGTATGAAAAAATGTTTGGTTCTATCACTTCAATAGATATTGCCGAAAAAATAAAGGAACTTGATTTTATCGTTGACAGAAAAACAATTATGCTTGCTGAGCCTATTAAAGACCTTGGAATGCATACTGTAAAAATAAAACTGCATTCGGAAGTAATTGCAGAACTTCATGTGAATGTTATTCCTGAAGTTTAATTTTTATTTGGTAATTGTGTTTTAATGAGAAAAAAAAACTATATACAGGATAATTCTGCGGGAAGCTCCGGTAGTCCAGATTCTGTCGGATTATTGCTGCCTCCAAGGTCTATAGATGCGGAACGGGCTTTAATATCTTCTATAATAATTGACAATTCTCAGGTAAATTCAGCTATTCAATCAGTTGCTCCCGAAGATTTTTACGATATTGTCAATTATAAAGCCTTTAAGGCAATTACTATATTGACGGAAAAAGGGGAACCTATCGATATTGTTACCCTTAACAATGTTTTATCCGGAGGTCTGCTTAATGAAAGCGAAGGTCGCCGAAAATATTATTCAAATAAAAAGGACCCGTCAGCTTTCAATAATTTGCAGCCTGACGCTATCGATATGCAATCTCAGGACCTATCGTCTTTTGATTGGACTGAATATTTGACGGGTCTTATGGAATTGCCGGCCGGTTTGCTGAATGTCGACCAGTATGCTAAAATTGTTAAAGAAAAATCTATATTGAGACGATTAATAGCCGCTGCACATAAAATCCAGAGAAAATGTTATGAACAAAAAGATTTATTAGAAGATGTTCTTGATTTCACCGAGAAAACTGTATTTGATGTTACCGAAAAAAATACAACCAAATCATATTACGAGATGTATCCGTTAGTTCTTGATTATTTTAAGAAATTAACCTCAAAAACTGACGATAAGGATATAAGCGGTGTTCATAGCGGCTTTAGGGAGTTAGATGCTATGACAAACGGATTTCAGCCGTCAGATCTGATTATTATTGCGGGAAGACCTTCTATGGGTAAAACTGCATTTGCTTTATCTATAGCAAAGAACGTATCGGCAGGATTTAAAATTCCTATGGCTTTTTTTTCTCTTGAAATGTCAAAAGAACAGTTGGTGACAAGACTTATCTCTCAGGTTTCCAGAATAGACTCTTCGCAGCTAAGACGCGGAAAACTTCACAATCCCGACATTGAAAGTCTTCAGCGCGCCATGGCTATATTGGAAAATGTTCCTATTTATATTGATGATAGCGCAGGTATTTCTGTTATGGAACTAAGAGCCAAAACAAGACGATTAAAAATGGAAAAAAATATCGGACTTGTTGTAGTCGACTATCTTCAGCTTATGAAAGCCCCTTCCCATATAGAATCGAGAGAACAGGCAATAGCTGATATTTCACGTTCTATGAAAGCCCTTGCAAAAGAACTTAAAATACCTATAATTGCGCTGTCTCAATTAAACCGGCTTGTAGAATCGCGCTCAGACAGAAGACCTCAGCTGGCTGATTTAAGAGAATCCGGAGCTATAGAGCAGGATGCCGATGTCATATTGTTTATTTATCGTGAAGATGTATATAAAAAAGATACGGATAAAAAAGGCGTTGCAGAAATAATAATCGGAAAACAGAGAAACGGTCCAACAGGAATAGTAAATTTAACCTATGTTGACAGAATTACATCCTTTGAAAATCCTTCCAATGAAGTTTCTGAAAATTTTTGAAATTTCGTTAATAATTTTAATTTTAAATTGTATTATAATTTTTTAATTTTTACATTATCTTTAATTCTTTATAAATTTTTTTAATGAAACTTATTTATGACTAAATTATTATTTTTATAAAACTGTTTTATATTTATATTAAAAATTAATTTTCATTCCAGTATTAATCTAATTGCTAATTTTCTAATTGCTCAAACTTATTTAAAATATATAAATATTTTCAGTACATCGTAATAAATTATAAAATATAATAATGTTATATTTTATAATTTATTTTATTGACTTTTTATTAAAAAAATGATATATTTCAAATATGTCTTGTTAAGTAGTTTGTAATCCCGTTATATAATTCAGATTATACAGTTTTTAGACATATTCTATATATACATTGTATGCGGATACAATATGTTATGTAGGACGCCGCCGCCTTTTTCTATTATTTAAAATTGCAATCACTTTTACATTACCATATTTAAACATAAAATATAAAACATAAAATTGGAAAATCATGAAAAAAAAAATTAATTCATTTGCTAATAATCTGCGACCGTTAAAACAGATGAATAAACCGAGCGATATCATAAAACAGTTTACTCCTAACTGGTTTACTATGAATATGGGAACGGGTATTCTGTCGCTTATGCTTGCGGCGTTTCCTTATCCTGTACCGGGTCTCCAGATTGCAGCGGAAACTTTATGGGTGATTAATATTGTTCTTTTTATAATCTTCAGTATCTTATTTATAAGCAGATTTACATTTTATTTTGATTCGGCAAGAAAACTATTGACCCATCCCATTCAATCAATGTTTCTAGGTGCTATTCCTATGGGTCTGGTAACGATTATAAACGGTTTTTTAATTTTTGATGCACCTAAAGGCGTAAATATTGCTTTAGGATTATGGTGGTTTGATGCCTTTATTTCGGTAATAATAGGCTTGTTAGTACCTTTCTATATGTTTACAAATCAAAGGCACAGCATAGAAGATATGACGGCTATTTGGCTGCTGCCGATAGTTCCTGCAGAGGTTGCTGCGGCATCCGCCGGATTTCTTGCGCAGCATGTGGCGCCTGCTATGGCAAGGCACATCGTGATTTTAGGCTATGCCTTGTGGGCATTTTCCGTACCGTTGGCTTTCGGCATCCTTGTTATTTTATTTTTACGCCTTGCATGGCACAAATTGCCGCATAGGGATATGGCTGTGTCAACGTGGCTTACTCTCGGACCTATAGGCACAGGCAGCATGGGATTGCTTCTTTTAGGCGGCGATGCGCCGCGTGCGTTCATAGGAACTAAACTTTATGTCTATGCGAAAGAGGCTTATGCTTTTGGACCGATAGGAGGTTTAGTTATCTGGGGATTTGGATTCTGGTGGCTTGTAATGGCAATACTGCTGACATTCAGATATATGAAAGAGGATTTGCCTTTCAACATGGGCTGGTGGGGGTTTACTTTCCCTCTTGGAGTGTACACTGCAGCTACTATTATCCTGTATAGAACAACCGATCTTGAATTGTTCAGAGTTGCAGGAGCTGTTTTTGTCGCGATGCTGGCAATGTTCTGGACCGTCGTAACTACGAAAACGCTGCACGGCATGTGGCACGGATATCTATTTAAAGCCCCATGTCTATCGACTGAAACAGGATTGCCCGATGATTCAAAAGATTGCGCATAATCTATAAAATTCATTATAAAAATCTAATCAAAATGGGGGATAGAATGAAAAAGACTGCAATGGAACATCAAAGTTTCTTAAAAATTTTACTATTTTTTATTTTAGTAATTTCATCAAGTATGTTTGTAAAATTAAGTCTTGTACGCAGGGCGTTTGCAGACCCTGACGGGTCGGGAAATAATTTTTTTTATAAAGGTTCTTTTGCGTTCGGTACTCCGCCCGCAAACAAATTTATAACATATCAGATGATGACATATGAAGCCTTCGGTTCGGTATTTACAAATACAGGCTCCGTTAAAAACCTGCCTGCCAGTGTCACGAGATACGTTTACTTGCCGGAATTTATATGGACGAACAGCCTGCTTAATTCAAATGCGACTAATCTGTTTGAAGTTATAGTCCCTTTTGGGCAGGCAACTCAGCATCTCAGCAATCCGTCATCCCAGTATGAAAATTCAAGCACAGGATTAGGCGATATTTTAGTTTATGAAGGAGTATCCAGTAAAACATATTCAGACGGAAATTTATCGGCAAATATTTTTCCGCAGGTTAGTTTTACGGTTCCGGCAGGCAGCTGGAATAACGATTCTACTATAAATCTGGGCGGCGATGAATGGCAGATAATGCCCACATTAACCGGAGAATTTGCTTATAATTTGCCGTCAGACATGGCATTGAAATTAGATTATGCAATCGGTTACAGTTATAACGAAGGACACTCTGCAATTAATATGGCAGAGGTTAATGGCGGCGGGGCAAGCATTACAAATCCGGGAAATAATTTCTTTGCCGATATTTTCTTAAACTATTATATAACGCCTGCGCTGGATATTTACAATGAAACTTCTTATGTGAATCAGGGTGCTAACAATGGATATGTTGGAAAAAACGCGCCTGTATATATGCAGGTAGATAACGGTTATAAAGATGTCGCATCAGGTTTCGGTATTGACTATCATATAAAAAATGTTATGTTAGATGCTCGTGTTCTGAGAGATTTGCACGGCGATAACGGTCCGGACGGATTTTACAGTCAGGTTGGTTTAATAATGACGTTCTGATATAATTACAATATTCGGTTAATATCATTTTATATTGACCGTTATATAATTGTCTATTTAATATGATTGCGATGATGCTATTTCGATTCTTTTGAAAAGAAGCAAGGGAATAAAATAAAAGAAGTAAAAGCTGCAAAAAATTGATAAAAATTATGATTATGTAATATGTCTATCAGTGCAGCCTTTGGGGGGAGGTATGGTCTATATATTGCATCTTTTAAAAAACATATATAGTAAGCATACTTAAGAATATCGAACGTGAATGTAAAAGATGATAATAAATCGTCAGTTTATTATCATCTTTTTTTGTATTATTTTTATTATTCTATTTAAAACGTAAACTTATTGACGTCGCCTAACAATTTTTCCAGTTCTTCGTTATCTATATCTACGCCGTCGTTATTATTATCTGCTTGACTTTTATTACTGCTATCTGCTTCATTTTTTAGGGCTTTATCAGATTCTGTTCGGGAAATATGGACTTCGGCAGCATCGTTAGTGTTATACCCATCTTCAATTTTTTTTTCAGTTGGAGCCTCATTCCGATTTTGTGTATTATTCGACGTCGTTAAATGAGTTAAATTATTATTTTCTTGATGGGTTTTATTTGTTGCATCCGGAGAATTTATTTTATTATTTTCCTGCGCTTTTTCTTTTGTTTCAGTGTAGGATGCGCCGTTTTCACCTTCTTTATCTTTATCATCGGTTATTTTAGACCGATTATTATCAGTCTTCAAGGCGTCGGCAAGATTATCAACAATTTTTTTATCTTTAACGGACAAAGATAATTCAAGTTTTTTAGATTCTTCTACATTAACCAGATCAATATTTGTAGAAAGCAGATTTTTCATGGAATTTAGTATCAGAACGCGTTTATTTAAGAGTTCATTTGCACTGAGGTATATTTCGGAATATTTAGCGTATGCCTCATCGGTAATTCTTTTTGCTTCCATAATTGCATTATTCTTTATTGACTCAGCTTCGCTTTTGGCGGCAGTTTTAATTTCATCGCCTATTGACCTCACCATTAATACAGCGTCGCTTATCATTTTGTCTTTTTCTTTAAATTCTTTAATTTCTTGATTTTTTTTTACAATTTCTTCTTTGAGATTATAAAATTCGCCGTAAAGTTTTTCTAAGTCTTTGGCTATCAATTCTAAAAAATTATCAACCTCTGTAGTGTCATAGCCTTTGAGTCTGCGTGAAAATTTCTGAGATTTAATCTCCAATGGTGAAAGTTCCATATATAAAATGCTCCTTATATGAATAAATTATTATCTTAATAATTATTTTAATTAGATATATATAAAATGTCAAATTTATAATTTTAAATATTAAAATTGAATAAGTTTAAGTTTAAATTTACAATAAAAATTAAATTTATGCTGTCTCTAAATATAATATAGTATAATTTCAGGCTTATACTAATTAATATATTATTTTATATATTTTATTAGATTAATTAGTAACGCATGCCGCATTCTTACCGTATTTTCAGACCGATTAAATAGCTTACCAAGTCATTCTGTAAATAGGCAAGAAGCATTTGCAATATATAAATTGCAAAAATAACAATTATAGGCGATAAATCTATTCCGATATTTCCGATAGGAATAACCGCGCGTACTTTACGAAGGACAGGTTCGGTTATATCGTTAAGGAATCTTATAATAGGATTATACGGGTCGGGATTAACCCATGAAACTAATGCTTTAATAATGATTATCCACATATAAGCCTGAAGAAGTATGCTTATAATGTTAAAAACAAAGAAAACTAGATTTAATGAAAATCCCATTAATATTCTCCCGCTGATTTAAGTTAATTGTTAATCATCGTTAATGAATTATTTTATTTTTTTTGCTCTTACAAGTCCATTCATTCACAAATCATAATTTAGCTATTTGTCGTTATATCTGCTATTTTCTAACTATTAATTTAATTTTTTATTTGCCATATATTTGCGCTTAATTATATTCTAACTATTAATTTAATTTTTTTATTTTCCATACATTTGCAATTAATTATATCACATGGGCATTATAAATTATAATATAATGTGATAATATAGTATAATTATATGATAAATTATAGCAGTAATCGAAATTATTGCATATTGACAGCCGTGAATAATTAATGATAAATAAATAATAAATAAGAAGTTTCCGTCCTTAATTAAAAAACTAATTAAAAATGACTATAAACAAAGAAAAAATTGCTGAAATATTTGAAAAAATTTCTGAATTGCTTGAAATTAAAGGCGACAATATTTTTAAGATAAGAGCATATTTAAATGCATCACGTGTTATAAGTCAATTTCCCGGAAATATTGAAGATGCAGTTTTGAAAGGCGAACTATCAAAAATTCCTGGAATAGGTAAAGATCTTGCCTCTAAAATTGAAGAATTAGTTAAAACCGGACGGCTGATTTATTATGAAGAGCTAAAAAAGTCAGTGCCTGAAGGTATTTTTGAATTGTTAAAATTAAGAGGACTTGGTCCAAAAAAAACTAAAATTTTATATGAAAAATTAGGAATAAAAAATATTGCGGATTTAAAAACGGCGCTTGAAGATAATAAATTACTCTATCTTGATGGATTTGGAGAAAAAACTGTAAGCAATTTAATCGAATCTATAAAAGAATATAATAACTTTAAAGAAAGATATTTGTACCCCGAAGCGCAGCTGGAAGCAAATCTAATCATTTCATATTTATTAGAAGCAGGCGGCAGTTTAATATCAAACATTGAAATAGCCGGTTCACTAAGAAGGAAATTAGAAACAGTAGGCGATATAGATATCGTAGTTGCATCAAAATCAAAGAAATATGAAAATATTAAAACCGTATCGTCGGCAATAGCGGAAGTCTTTTTAAAATACGATAAAATAGCGCATGTTGAATCTAACGGAGATACAAAAATAAGCATTGTACTGGAAAACGGTATGCGTGTTGATTTAAGGCTCGTACCGCCGGAAGATTATATATATGCCCTGCATCATTTTACAGGTTCAAAACTTCACAATGAAGAATTGAGAAGCCGTGAAAAAAAACGCGGTTATAAAATAAATGAATATGGAATTTACAATGCTGAACATAATAAAATAGCAGCTGCAGACGAAAATGAGTTTTATAATGTTTTTAATATGCAGTTTATCCCGCCGGAACTGAGAGAAGGAACGGGAGAGATAGAAGAGGCTCTGAAACACGATATTCCTGAGCTGATAAACATTAAAGATATAAGGGGAGTATTTCACGTACATACATCCTATACCGATGGGAAAGAAAGTTTGGAAGAAATGGTTAAAACTGCTTTAGAATGGGGCTTTGAGTATATAGGTATAACCGACCATTCAGTTTCAGCGTTCTATGCTCACGGACTCAGTGCCGATGAATTAAATTCTGAAATTGAATATATCGACAGACTGAATAAACGATATGAAGGAAAAATTACAATACTAAAAGGAATTGAATCCGATATCTTAGAAAACGGCGACCTTGATTATGGAAATGAGACGCTTTCTAAGTTAGATTTTGTGATAGCTTCGGTACATTCCAGATTTAATATGCATAAAGAAGATATGACCGCAAGAATAATAAAGGCAATAAAAAATCCTTACACGACTATGCTCGGGCATTTAACGGGAAGGTTGCTTCTGGAAAGAAAAGAATATGAAGTTGATATTTCCGCTGTTATAGATGCCCTAAGCGAATATAAGACCATAGTTGAACTCAATGCAAATCCTAAAAGGCTTGATATTGACTGGCGATATATTAAAGAAGCAATTTCTAAGTCGGTTATGCTTTCAATTAACCCTGACGCGCATAATAAAAAAGGCTTCGATGTTATCGAATATGGCGTAAACGCAGCCAGAAAGGGATGGACAACAAAGAATGATGTTTTAAATACTTATAGTATAGACGAAGTTTTAAATAAGATTAAAACAATAAGAGAGTATAAGCTAAATAAAACTATTTGATTAAACAAAGCACTATGAAAAAAATTTTATCGGTTGCAGGATACGACGGTTCAAGCGGCGCAGGAATTACGTCCGATGCAAAGATTTTTTCAAAATTAAAGATATTGGGATTGTCTGCAATAACTGTGCTTACTGCCCAAAATCCGGATAATATATATAAAATTACCGCTGTTGACGACGATTTTTTTGATTATGAACTTAAAGCGGTATTTGATTATTTTAAGATTGATTCCGTTAAAATAGGATTAATCGGAAGTGAACGGCAAAGCGTCGTTTTAGCCGGTTATATCAAAAAGTATAACGTAAAAGATGTTATTTTGGACCCTGTATTTGTATCTACTTCAGGTGTCAGATTAGGGGATACATGGGATACCGGAGATATTAACGTGGATAACTATGCTTATGCTGCCGATAATGCAAATGTTTGTGCCGATAGCAGCCTTGATGCCAATGCTGCTGACACAGAAGCCGATAATAGTAATAGCAGAAATAAGAGCGGCTTTAACGGCGGCGGTAATTTTGATGCAGGTTATTTAGAACCTTTATTAAATATTGCTACAGTTATTACGCCTAATATTAACGAGGCAGAAATCATTTCCGGTCTGGAAATTAAAAATGTTGATTGTATGAAAGATGCAGCAGTTGCTATAAAAAACCAATATCGCTGCATTAAAAATATAATAATAAAAGGTTCGCATTTGCGAGGCTCTCAGTCTTGCGGCATAACGACGGATGCCGATTTCAACAATGAAAACCGCCGTAGTAATGATGCTGTACAAAACGGCTGCTGCGAAGACGAAGAGATAACAGATTTGTTATTTACCGAAAATAATGAGTTTGCGATATACAAAAAACGGCGTATTGTCACAGACAAGCAGATTCACGGAACAGGATGCGCCTTTTCCGCAATGATGGCGGCTCTTTTAACTAAAGGAATCAACCCTTATGATGCTTTAAATAAAACGGAAATATTTGTCGAAAAATTAATAAATAACTATAAAATTATCCCGGATAATTCAGAAAACAAAAGAATTTATATAACAGCAAATATTTGAGTATGCTGCCTGACTGTAATGTTTATGTTTATGCCGGATAAGGTTTTAAAAAGTATTTTTTTGCCTACAATATTTATCCTGCTATTTTTTGGAGCAGTTTGTTTAGCTTGCCGATTGGCTGGTATCCTCTTATAGTTTTTACTAACTCTAGACCTTTATATATAAATAATGTTGGAGTTCCTGTGACGCCAAGCATTGTTCCTTTTTTTATATTTTGTTTTATAAGGCTGACGGTCACATTATGTTTCACGCATGACTGCTCTTTTTTCATATTCAGCAGTCCTTTATCATTTTTTTCCAAAAAATAATAAATATCGCCTATTGTGCTCCATTTTGACTGATATTTATAAAGCAGGCTTCTTATTTTAAGATATTTATTATTATGTTTTGTGCTCTGCAAGGCTGAACAGTCGGCATATTTGGCTGCTTTGAAAGCGAAAGGATGAATGAGCGTTAAAGGAAAATCTCTATAGATAAAATATATCTTTCCGGTATTAATATAATTTTTTATTAGATGCGGCAAATCCAATTCTTCAAATTTCCTGCACCAGTAACATTGAAAATCGGTATAGACAACAATGGTAACATTTGCATCAGGATTACCCTGAACCCTTTGAGCATTCACAAGATGTGCGATTGTTCTCTGCGTCAGGTTTGCATGAGCCGAAGCTTTCGAAACATTTATAAAAAGCAGCAGCAGCATACAGGATACGATAATGAAGGCTGGGTATATTATTGATTGAATATTTTTTGCGATGGCTGCAGCAGGTATTAAATAATGTGCATCACCGTTCGCCAGACGATTTTTTGTTCTTAATCCGATATTTTTATTGCTGTATGTATCGTTTAGCAGGTAATTATGTTTCATTTTGACCACCTTTTTAATCTTAAGGAGTTTGATTTGAATGTTAATACGGTATAATTAATGCCTTTAAATGTATAATTTTAATATAATATACTAATTAATGTATAATAAATAATATATTATATAAATAATATATACTGAGTTATATATTAGAATAAATATTATAATTTGTCAATCAGCATTGAATACAGCAAAGGAAGCATTATTTCATGGTGTCCGGTAAGGGAAAAAAATCTTCCTCCCTGCTGAGTAGGTCTTCTAAGTACATTAACATTCGGTCTGTAATGTTGTATAAAATCCATATTAGCCGTAACGATATTGTTAACCGCAAATCCGAGATTTCTTGAAAGCGTCAATGCTTTAAGAAAAATTTCAGGCATAGTTACTGCGGAACCGATATTTAAATATACTCCTCCGTCAAGCTTAGAAACTATTGATGTAAATTTTTTAAAATCTATAAGGCTTGATTTTCCGATCGCTTCGCCGTTTGCAGAAGGATGCATATGTATAATATCCGCTCCGATAGTCACGTGAACCGTGACAGGTATACCAAGCTCATATGCCCTTGATATAATACTTAAATTTTTATTTTTAAAATCAGAATTATAAATAAACCTGCCTATGCTTTCACCTATACCTTTATTTTCTGCAGCGCCTTCGCTGATAGCATTGTTAAGCAATTCCGCAGTATCTTTTGCCATACCGAACAAGCCGCTGTCTATTTCAGCCGATACATCTTCAGATGTCTTTCCGCTGTAACTTATCTCAAAATCATGTATAATTCCTGCTCCGTTCAATGCTATGCTGTTAACGAGACCAATTTCCATTAAATGGATTAATATTGGAGCAAGTCCTACTTTTATAACGTGAGCGCCCATACCGACGGCAATGAAAGAACCTTTTCTGTGCCGGGCTATTATTTCTTCTGAAAGCTCTTTAATATCGCTTGCGGCTAAATAATCAGGCAGTATTTTAATAAAATCATTAAAAGAACCGCCTTTGTTAAATCTTTTAGAAAAAGAATTGATATTTACTTTAGACGGTCTGTCTTTAAGCAGGTAAGTTTTTATTTTTCTGTTGTCGATTGGGGTTATATTCATTTGTCGGTTATAATTTTACAAAATGCGTTTTGTCTGCTCCGCATACGGGGCACACCCAATCGTCAGGCAGGTCTTTAAAAGCGGTACCCTGTTCAACACCTCCGATACTATCCCCGTTTTCAGGGTCGTAAATATATCCGCAAACCTCGCACTGGTATTTATCCATCTTACATATCTCCATTTAATTAAATTAAATAATATTAAACTGAATTATATACATAGTATGTATAGTCTATACTTTCTTCATAGTTAAATTATCAGATATTATATGTCAACATATACATAATAACCGCCGCCGATTTTTAATCTTCAAATTGACAGTTAAATTATCAGCTGTTATATATTATATGAAGCAGACTATTTCTTGTCTTTAAGCTGAACAAAATGTGTTTTGTCGACAAGACAGATAGGACAAACCCAATCATCCGGAATGTCTTCAAAAGGGGTACCCGGCGGAATGCCGCCTTCAGGATCGCCTTTTGCCGGATCGTAAATGTACGGACACGCTTGACATATGTATTTAGTGCCGTTTTCGTCGATATTTTCATTACCGTTTTTATTAGTGCTCAATTTATATTCACCTCTTTCCTTTTTTTGTATTCCAATTGTGCAGCCATCATATTTTTTTGCGGTCTGCCGTGCCGCGATAATAATATCATACCGCAATAAAATACATTATATATATTTTATCAGATAAAAGGACAAATTAAAAATAAAATTTTTATTTAATTTTTTATTTATATAGATATTTACATTTTTATAATTAATTTTAAATTGAGTTTATTAAATTATTAACTTTTATTTTTTGTGTTTTTTGTATAAAATAGCATAATTATATATAAATTAAATAATACAGCTTTAAAATCAAAAAACTTAGCATATAATACAACTTAAAATAAAATCAAAAAACTTAACATAAAATGACGGAAACAGTGGAATCATCAGGTAATATTTTTAAATCTAATTTAGTTCTTATTGTTGAACTTATTATAATAAATAAAGAATTAATTGAAAACTTAGGCTCAGATAAAGACGAAAATGCTGCCAAAGCTCAAGAAAATAAGAACAGTATATATTTTAATACAAATATTGATTTACTTAATATCAATGCCGCTGAAATTGAAAAACTTATTAAGCTGCCGCCGGATGCGTCTTACGGCGATTATTGCGTTCCTGCCTATTATTTAAAACAGAATGGTTTTAAGGGAGACCCTGAAGTCATTGCAAATAAAATAGTTGATTTTATATATTCATATATAATTAATATGCCTGATAACAACGCAGATGACAACGCAGCGGAATCCCATAAAATTACAAATAATAATGATATATTAAAAAATTTTAAGCAATATTTTGTTTCCGCCAGCGCTAAAGGGGCATATATTAATTTTTATGTTAACAAACAAAAATTCGTCAATTATATTATTACAGAAATCTTAGCAGAAAAAAATAATTACGGCAAAAACTATTTAGGAAAAGGTAAAACGGTAATAATAGATTTTTCTTCCCCAAATATAGCAAAACCTTTTGGCGTGGGACATTTAAGGTCGACCGTGATAGGTATGAGTCTTGCGCGTATTTATGACTTTTGCGGGTATAAGACCGTAAAAATAAACTATCTTGGAGACTTTGGAACGCAATTCGGAAAGCTGATAACCGCATTCTGCCGTTTCAAAAATGCCAATTTTGATTTAACTGAATTTAAAAACGACCCCATAAAGTTTTTATACAAATTATATGTAAAATTTCATTCTGAATCGGAAAATAATCCGGAGCTTGACGATGAAGCAAGGCTCAGATTTAAAAAACTTGAACAGTCGATTATTGGAATGGATGATATATCTGAACTGTTTGACGATACTGCAGACGATTTAGACAACTATGATAATAATATCGACGGCAACGTTTATAGCTTCTGCGATGACAATTTTAGAAAGTATAGCGCTGAGGCGCGTAAATCCGGTGATGCTAAAGAATATAAAGAAAAAGAATACAAAGAATACAAGGAATGCAGAGATAAAGATAAAGATGAAGATAGAGATAGAGATAAAACTGCAGGTCAAGAAATTTCAGGCGAATTATATTTATGGAAATTATTTAGAAAATTAAGCATAAGAGAATTTAAGCGCATTTATAATATAATCAATGTATCTTTTGATTTTTACGAAGGGGAGTCTCAAGCATCAAAAATCGCCGTTAATCTGGTAGATATATTATTGGAAACAAAGATTGCGGAAAGAAGTATGGATGCCGTTATAATTCCTATGGGAAAAACGCCTGCTTTAATCGCAAAAAGTGACGGAACAACCCTTTATCTTTCCCGTGATATTGCTACTGCGCTCCTGAGATTTAAAAAGTTTAAATTTGATAAAATGCTGTATGTAGTGGGTTCAGAGCAGTCTCTCCATTTCAGCCAGTTATTTAATATATTTAAAATTCTTAAAGAAAATGAAATAAAATTTGAAAAACAGGATTTATTTTTTAGATACGCTCCTGAAATTTCAGGCAGACTGCATCATATAAAATTTGGCAGAATAATAGGAATGTCCACAAGAAAAGGCAATCTCGTATTTTTAGAAGACTATATTAATGAAGCTAAAGAAAAAGCGCTGCTGAAACTTAAAACAGATAAACAATATATGTCAAACCTCAGCGCTGCCGATAAGTCGGAAAACAGTACGTTTATTGCTTCGTCTGATGTCAGTGTCAGTGCCGATGCCGGTGCCTATACCGATGATATAGCATTAAAGGTCGGCGTAGGAGCGGTAATATTTAATGACCTCAAGACACGGCGCAATGTTGATGTAAATTTTAATTGGGACAACGTACTTTCTTTCGAAGGGCAGACAGGTCCATATTTGCAATATTCAGTTGCCAGAATCAATAGTCTTATCGAAAAACTGAATCATGAATATTCATTTAAAATTAAAATAGAAAATCTATATACTTCTGAAACGTTTTCTAATATTATTGCAGATGCAGACAAAAAAGATTTTTGCAGCATAAGCGACTATGATTTTGAATTAGTATTTCAAATTGTTAAACATTTATCCTTGTTTGAAGATACGATAAAAGATGCGGCGTCTCATGACGAGCCATCTGTAATAAGTACGTATTTATTAGATACAGCTGCACTCTTTAACAGCTATTATCAGAATTATAAACTTATGAATCTTAAATCTGATTTTGTGTATAACAGGATTATGCTTCTTATATCGGTAAAAATAATTCTTGAGTCCGGTCTAACTTTATTATCCGTGCCTATTCTAAAAAAAATGTAAAAATAATATAATGAAAAACGCCGCATGAGTTTGATAATTGACAATTTAACCGTAAGACTTTATACTGATTTTAAAAAAAAAGAATTTTTTAATGTCGCAGATTCCGTTTCATTCAGCGTTCAAAATGGAGAAATAATTGCCGTTGTGGGCGAATCAGGAAGCGGAAAATCTTTTTTAGGCTTATCGCTGATGAGGCTCAATCCTCCTTATATATCCGAAATTTCATCAGGCAGCATATTAATATCAGACTCAGGCGGTTTTGAAAAAGTTGATATCGTAAAATTAAAAGAAAATCAATTAAGCGGCGTAAGAGGGCGTTTAATTTCAATGATTTTTCAAGACCCCAATGTTTCTTTAAATCCTGTTATAAAAATAGGGGAGCAAATCGTCGAAGCAATTTTAGCGCATAAAAAAATGAAAAAAAAAGATGCTTGCGATATTGCGATACACTATCTTGAACTTATGCGAATTGACGGAAAAGCCCGTTTTAATTCTTATCCTCACGAACTTTCGGGAGGCATGAGACAAAGGGTGATGATTGCAATGGCAATGGTGCTTGAACCGGCTGTCCTTGTGGCTGATGAACCGACAACGGCGTTAGATGTCAAAACTTCGCTTCAGGTTCTCGCTCTGATTGAAAAAATGCGGTTCGAAAAAAATGTCAGCGTATTATTTATCACCCACGATTTAAGCATTGCAAGAAATATTTCTGATAAAACACTCGTATTTTACGCAGGACAAATTATGGAATATGGCTTAACTGAAGATATAATAAATAATCCGGCGCATCCATATTCAATATCTTTAACGAAATCAGTCCCCGGCTTATCAAAAGATTATGCTCCGCGGGAAAGACTTTTTGTAATTCCGGGTTCATTGAGCCAGGGCGATTTTAAATCGGGAAAGTGCAGATTTTATAATAGATGCTTTAAAAAAACTAAAGAGTGTTTAAATGAAATTCCGCTGTTAAAATTAAGCAGCGGGAGATTTGCAAGATGCGTAAATATAATATAATAATTATATAACTCTATAATATAACTATATAACTCTATTTTATGATGGATAACGGCAAGGATTCTGAAGTTTTAAGCATAAATAAGCTGAGCAAACATTATTCCGGCTATGGTTCGTTATTTAATTTTAAAAAAAATATTATAAAGGCTGTAGACAATGTCTCCTTTAAGGTTTACAAAGGCGATATTTTTTCAATTGTCGGTGAAACAGGATGCGGGAAATCGACATTGTCAAAATTAATTTTAGGACTTACAAACAGGTCTTCCGGTGAAATTTTTTATAAAGGCAATATATTAAATTATAATTTAAAAAAATTAGATTTGAGAAAAAAAATTCAGATAGTGTTCCAAGACCCGTATTCTTCGCTAAATCCCAAAAAAAAGATTTATAAAATCGTATCTTTGCCGGCAATAAAAAATAAAACCATTAAAAAAAAAGATGCTCTGCAATATTCAATGCAGATGCTTAAAAAAGTAGGTTTAGATGAAAATTATGTCTTCAAATTTCCGCACGAATTATCCGGAGGGCAGCGGCAGAGAATATCTATAGCAAGAAGTTTATCGGTTAATCCTGAACTTCTTGTGCTTGATGAGCCGGTGTCCGCTCTTGACGTTTCTGTTTCAGCTCAGATATTAAATCTGCTTTTAGATTTACATGAAAAAAATAATCTTACTTATATATTTATAACCCACGATTTAAGGTTAGTAAGACATATGGCGGATAAAGTATGTGTCATGTACGGCGGAAAAATCATGGAAATATCCCCTGTAGATAAATTTTTCGACGGTCCTTTGCACCCATATTCAAGAGTTTTATTAGAATCTATTCTGGCGTATGGTCCAAAAAATATATTGCAATTTGCCGATGCCGGCAATATTAATATAAACAATATAAACGCAGGAATAGAAAAAAATAGCCGGGGCTGCGTATATTATAATTTATGCAGCAGAAGAGAAGTTCAATGTATTAATAATGAACCAGAGTTAAAAGAAAACGGAGATGTTCAGGTAAATTGTTTTTTTCCGTATTATTCTTCCGTATGATTATATGTTGTATCTTCATCTAAAATTGCTATTGCGTTAAAGTTATCGGAATAGCTGTCGTTTAACTTCTCTTTTTCTTCTTTTTCTATTTTTGATTTACAGGCTATGCATAGATTAGAATAAGGAATAACCGACAATCTTTTTTTAGAAATAGTTTCTCCGCATTCATCGCATATTCCATATGTTCCGTCTTCAATTTTAGAAATTGCGTTATCTATTTCTCTCAATTTGTTTCTTTCCCTATCTCCAAGCATATAAGACAATTCGCGGTCCCTTTCATTTGAAGAAATATCGTATATATCCCCGCTTGGTTCGGTCGTGTCTTTAGAAGAACCTTCCTTGATGCTCATATCTATTTCTTTTAAAAGAGCTTTCCTCATTGCAATTAAATTCTGTTTTATTGCAGCCAGCTCTTCCGGCGTGAAATCAGGGTCGCCCGAATCGGTTAAATCCGCAGCGTCTTCATGCAGCACGTCTATATTTTTAGCTTCTTTGTTTGCAATTTTTTGTTCCGTCTTCATAATGTCTCCTTAATAATGTATTCTTAACTATTTGCTTAAACTTAGTATTGTATTTGGCGTTTAGCGAAATTTAGATATTAAATTCACTGTATATAAATAAGTATGTAATGCAGCTTTTAAATAAGCCGCATATATATAATATTTGTAAATATAATTGTTTTGTATTATTATTGTATTACATTTTTAAAATTTAAAAAAATTTTTGATTTAGTATATATTTATTAAAAAATAAAAGCAAGTTTTTTAGAGTGAAATATAAACATATCGATATTAATTATCAATAATGAGGCAGTTTATAAATGATTGAATCTTATTATAATTTTTCGGACGGCGGCAGCGAAAAAGATAAAGCTTATTCTAATGCGGAACGGATTTTTGACGACTGCAGCTACAAAAAAAATGAGCCTTCGCTAAGAAATCCTTTTCAGATAGACAGAGACAGAATAATACATTCAAGTTCTTTTAGAAGATTGAGAAATAAAACGCAGGTTTTCGGAGTGTTCACTCTTGATTATTACAGAACAAGGCTTACCCATTCGCTTGAAGTATCTCAGATAGCGCGTGCTATTGCTGCTAACATTAATAACAAACACGGGCTGAATATCAGTCTTGATCTCATAGAGGCAATAGCCCTTGCCCATGATATAGGGCATCCGCCTTTTGGTCATCTCGGCGAAGAAATCATAAATTCCAAGTTATCTGAATTGACGGAAGGCAGATGCGGTTTTGAAGCTAACGGACAGAATATCAGGATACTTAATTTTCTGGAAAAAAAATTATATGATAACGGTAATGACGGAAAAATTAGACTGTGCGGACTTAATCCATGTCTTAAAACTATTGACGGAATACTTAAATATAAACTTCCTTTTAAATTTTCAGATAAAAAAAAACATTTTATATATGATTCAGACGAATTTATTTTAAGAAGATTGCACGGAGACGAGTTTATATATTTTATAAAAAATAATTATAATTTGTTAAATTCAAACAACTCCGTTAAAGAATACTTTTTTGAATTGACAAGGAGCTTAGAGTGCCAGATTCTAAATGCGGCGGATGATATAGCATATGCTACGCACGACCTTGAAGACGGAGTAGAATCCAAATTAATCGATATTAACGGTTATAATAAAATAAAATTTGACGCTAATGAAAAAAATAAAAAAAGTATTGATATTTTTTTCAGTAATTTAGGTAATATTTTTAGAACAAATACTACGAAAATGCCGCAGCTTGAAATAAAAATGAAATTAAAAGAATTTTTTTCAAATTATATATCAAAATTTATAGTTAATATTGACATAACCGAAAGAAAAGGAATTTTTAAATCTGCTAATTTCCTGTCTAATAATAATATTTTTTTTAAATCTGCCGATAATAATTCTGAACTTTTAGATTTTTTTAGTTTAATAGAAAACGGAATTCCGGGATTAGATATTGAAAACGATTATGCTTATAAATACAGCGTTGTGGGGAAAAATAATATTAATGAAGAGATTAAAGCATTAAAAATTATTTCATATAAATTGGTAATGGAAGATCGGAATATTTTATTTAATAGAAATAAAGCCAGGCATATTTTAATAAAATTATTTGATAAATTTTCCTCAAAAGAAAAATATGAAGGTGAAGAAAATGAGACGCTGAAACTCTATCCTGATGATTTTCAGGAGCTTTATAATAACGGTTTTTATGATGAATACAACGAAGATAAATTATATAAAATGTGTGCGGATTACATAAGCGGAATGACTGATTTATATGCCATGAAACTATATTCTTCTCTGTTTGAAACCGCAAATATATCTGATTTGTCGCCGTTTTAACTAAAATTGCGAGAAGCCCCTTCCGTAAAAATTTTTTTGCAGACACGAGTTATGGCAGCTTATATTAGTCTGGAAATAATGAAGATTCGACGAGTTCACATATAATATGTCCGATTGTTATGTGATATTCTTGGATTCTCGGAGTGTTGGAGGACGGCACCATTATTATATTACCGCACAGTCCTGCCATTTCGCCGCCGTCTTTTCCGGTAAAACCCAATGTTGCGATATTCATGTCTTTCGATTTGTTTAATGCTTTTATTATATTTTTAGAATTTCCCGACGTAGATATACCTAAAAAAATATCGCCTTTTTTTGCGTTTGCTTCAAGCTGTCTTGAGAAAACTTCCGAAAAATCATAATCGTTTGCTATTGCCGTTAAATTTGACGTATTTACGTTCAAAGATTCTGCAGGCAGCGCCTTTCTTTCTTTATAAAATCTTGAAACCAATTCTGCGGTTATATGCTGAGAATCTGCAGCTGAGCCGCCGTTTCCGGCTATAAAAAGTTTACCCCCGTTTTTGTAGGTTTCTATAATCAATTCGGCAAATTTTTGTATTTCATGTATAATATCGTTATTTTCTGAAATAAGATGATTTATTTCTTGCGATTCATTAAATCTTGAGCGAATAATTTTTTCCATTTCTAAAATATCCATATTTTAGTATATTGCGTGATTTTATTTGTCGTTGCCGGTGTTTTTGTTTTTGCCTTGTTCTATTTATTTTATTCTTTATTGACTTTATGTGTGGAAACTATAATATAAACGCCTATTATAATTATAAATATACCTATCCATCTCTGAACCGTTATCTTTTCGGACAGCATGAGAGCCGCAAGCAATACTGTAAGGATAATTCCTATGCTGACGAAAGGATAGGCAGCCGAAAGGTCTATTTTTGACAATACGTTTATCCAGAAAAACATAGAAATAAGATAAGATATTATGCCGGATAAAACAAATATATTTAAGAACATATAAATAATTTTTATTGAAAACAAATTATTTATATGACCTACGCTTTCCATTCCGTACTTCATAAGAATCTGAGCCGAGACCCCCATTATAATAGAAATAAAAAGATTTAAATATACAGTATATCTTTTTTTTGTATTCATTATTTCACTATTTTAGTTATTTTTTAGTTACGGGCGATTGTACTCCATAACCCTGTTTTGCGGCTAAATAACCCGTTGTTCCGGCTAATCCTCCTACAACTAAAAGAGCGCAGCCTGTGAGCATATTCATAACCATGACAATTATAAAAATAACCAGCATTAATTTTATTTTTTTAAATTTTTGCATATTAAATTTCCCCGACAATTATAAAAATAAACTACATTAACTTTGTTTTTATAAATTTTAGTATATTTAAATTTCCCCGACAATTATAAAAATAACCAGCATTAATTTTATTTTTATAAATTTTCGAAAACTAAAATTCCTTAGTTTTTGTTCATATTTTTTTGTTCAATAATCTTTTTATCAAACAATGTTATTTAATAATTGAAATTATACTACAAATCAAGTATAATGCAATGAATTTAATTTTGTAGACATAACTAAAATTTAAATCAAATTAAATTAAAGAAATATAAAATCTAATAAATAAATATAAAATATAATAAAAATTAAAGAAAATATAAATATAGATTATAAAATATAAATATAAAACATATCCGTAAGAAAATAGATATCATAAAAAATACTAAAGGATTATAACATAATGACACCTGAAAAACAAATCGGCAGTAATGAAGGCGGCAGAAAAAATATTGCAGGAATAACCGGCGCAGCCGATTCAAAGAATAAAATAAATGCTCCAGACGGATTAAGCAATAGCAATAATAATAATACAACAGGTCCAGCCGTCGAAAAATATGCTTTAATATCTGTTTTTGATAAAACCGAAATAGACGGGCTTGCCGTTTGTTTGTCTTCCGCCGGCTACACTATTATAGCAACAGGCAATACTTATAATTATCTAAAAAATATTGCCGGTATAAAATTAAAAAAAATAGACGAAATAACTAACTTTCCCGAAATTTTAAGCGGCAGGGTTAAAACTCTTCATCCTGCAGTTTTTGGCGGTATTCTTTCTTTAAGAGAAGATAAAAATCATTTAAAGGATTTAACTGAAAATTCAATAAGTTTTATTGATTTTGTAATAGTTAATCTTTATCCTTTCAAAGAAATGAAAGATAAAGATATAACTTTTGATGAAAAATTAGAATATATAGATATAGGCGGAGTTTCTTTGCTCAGGGCGGCTGCAAAAAATTTCAAATATGTTACCGTATTATCCGCTCCGAGCCAATATAAAAGAATTATTCCGTATATTAAAAATTGCGGCGATAAATTAAACGGCGAATTAACCTCTCGTAATGTAAACATTGACGAATTAAATACCCAAAACAATACGAGCGTAACTAATTCTGACGATAATAATGCCGATATAAAAAGCATTGCTCAAAATATCGGCAGACATATTAAATCTGCCGGAATTCCTTTAAATATAAAATTTGAACTGGCTGTTGAGGTTTTTAAACAAACAGCCGAATATGATAATGAAATTTTTTCTTTTTTAAGTCTTAAATCCGACAATATGAATAAAAATACGGATTGTCCGCCGGATGCCGAGAGTTTATTAAATGCCGACGGTTTAGGCGTTAGGTTAAACAAAATTGACACTTTAAGATACGGAGAGAATCCGCATCAAAAAGCATCATTTTATAATTATAATATCAATATTTTAAACAGCGGTATTGACCTCGGTCTTGGCAATGACAACGGCAATGATAATAGCAGGAAGAATAAAAGCCGTGATATGATTGATATGCGCGATAATTTACGTTTCGCGGATAACCCAATTAATCCAATTATGAGCGGCAGCGGAACGAGTAAAAATTTTGAAAAACTCTCAGGTAAAGAAATATCTTATAATAATTTGCTTGATATCGATTCGTGTTTAAACATTATAAGGGATTTTTATTTTTCAGATGATGATATAGATAAACAATATGCCGATATAGGAACCCATATAACAAATAATGGGAATAAAAACAGTAAAAATAGCGCGGAAGAATATTTTTCCGTAATAATAAAACATACCAATCCATGCGGTGCGGCAATAAGCAATATTTCATTAAAAGATGCATTTTTAAAGGCAAAAAAAGCCGATGAATTATCTTCTTACGGCGGCATTATAGGTTTTAACCGGATTATAGACAAAGAAACAGCCGCAGAAATTAAACCTATGTTTGTGGAGGTAATAATTGCGCCGGATTTTGAAGCAGAAGCTCTGGATATATTAAAATCAAAAAAAAATACGATAATAATTAAGGTTTCCGAAAATTTTATTTTATCGTCTTCGGAGATTATTTTAAAATCTGCGGCAGGCGGCATTTTAATGCAGGAAAAAGATATTAGAACGGATAATATAATAAAATTTAAAACTGTTTCAGATATTAAACCGGATGAATATCAGTTTAATGATTTGCTCTTTGCATGGAAGATTGCAAAGCATGTAAAGTCTAATGCTATCGTATATGCAAAAGACGGCGTTACGCTAGGTATAGGGGCAGGACAGATGTCAAGAATAGACAGCGCAAAATTTGCTTATGAAAAGATGCTGTTTTCTTATGGCAATAAAATTGAAAAATGCGTTATGGCGTCGGACGGATTTTTTCCCTTTAAAGATTCAATAGAATATGCTAAAACGGTGGGCGTTTCCGCTATTATTGAACCGGGCGGCTCCATAAGGGATGAAGAGGTGATAGAGGAAGCTAATAAATCAGGTATTGCCCTTATTTTTACCGGAATTAGACATTTTAAACACTAAATGATAATAATATTACAATAAAAAAACATGAAAATTCTTGTTATAGGTTCAGGCGGCAGAGAACATGCCATAATTTATTCTATTTTAAAATCCGGAAGAGATGTTGTTTTATATTGCGCACCCGGCAATGGCGGCATATCCGATAACGCTAAAATAGTAAATATTAAATATGACGATATTGACGGACTGCTTAATTTTTCTTTATCGGAAAAAATAGATTTAACGGTTGTCGGACCTGAGGTGCCTCTTTCACTTGGAATAGCCGATAAATTTTTACACAGCGGACTAAAAATATTCGGACCTGGTAAAAAAGCTGCGCTTCTTGAATCTTCTAAGCAATTTACAAAAGAATTTCTAAAAAGAAATAATATCAAAACCGCTGACTACCGTTCTTTTAATGATTTTGAAAACGCATATGCGTACGTTCAAAGCAAGCTGCATCCTATCGTAATTAAAGCAAGCGGTCTTGCTGCGGGAAAAGGCGTATTTATACCGCAGAATATTATTGAGTCAAAAGATTATCTTGATTTGATTTTTAATAAAAAAATATTTGGTGAAAGCGGGGAAACGGTAGTTATAGAGGATTATTTAGAAGGTTTTGAATTATCTTACATGATTGCGTCGGATGGCAAAACTTATAAACCCCTGGCTACCAGCATGGATTACAAAAAAGCCTATGACGGAGATAAAGGCGAAAATACGGGCGGAATGGGCTCTATCTCTCCGCACCCGTTTTTATCTGCCGATTTGGAAGAAAAGATAAAAAAAAATATCATAGAACCTGTATTGTCTGCATTAAAAAATGAAGGAATTGTTTATAAAGGAATATTATATGCAGGATTAATGATTAAAGGCGATGATATTTATGTTTTAGAGTTTAACGTCAGATTTGGAGACCCTGAAACGCAATCTATTTTGATAAGATTAAAATCGGATATTGTCGGTTTATTTGAATCATGTATAAACGGAACTTTAGATGATTATAATCTTGAATTTGATGATGAGCAGGCGGTTTGTTTAGTCTTATCTTCCGCAGGCTATCCCGGAAAATACGAAAAGGGTTTTGAAATATCATTCGGAGAATATGAAAAATATTTTCATTACGGCGCAGATAATTTGGGATATATGGATAAAGATAAAGATATTTATATATTTCACGCCGGAACAAAAAAAATAGATGATAAATATTTTACAGATGGCGGAAGGGTTTTAAATATCTGCTCTAAAAACAAAGATTTGAAAACTGCTGCAGATAATATTTATAACGCGGCAGGTGCTATCCAATTTAAAAATAAATATTACAGGCAGGATATAGGCATAATAAGTATTATAAAAAGTTAAATTCATATGTTAATTAAATAATTAAATGATTAAATAACTAAATAATTAATTAACTAACCAATTAACTAACTAAAAAAAGGGGGCGCCTTATAAGCTTATGGTCTTTTATTAGATTTTTATAAGCGTAAGTCGGGCGTTAAATGCCATGGAAAACAAGAAAGTGCTGATTGTTGTAGGTTCGCAAAATGATCTGCCCGTAATGGAAGGCGCGGCCGAAATTTTAAAAAAATTTGAAGTAGGCTACGAGGTTCATGTTTCTTCCGCTCATAGAAGCATAAAAAGAACAGTGGTTCTTTTCGAGGAAGCAAAAGATAAAGGATTTAAAGTTATAATAGCTGCCGCAGGTATGAGTGCACATTTGCCGGGTGTAGCGGCCGCGTGTACAATTTTGCCTGTAATAGGAGTTCCGGTTGATTCATCATCGCTGCATGGGTTAGACAGCTTGCTTTCTATAGTTCAAATGCCGGGAGGAATTCCTGTTGCAGCAACTGCTATCGGTAAAAGCGGCGCAGTAAATGCCGCCTTGCTTGCAGTATCAATTTTATCATTAAATAGCGACGAACTTTCCGAAAAATTAAAAAATTATAGAAAAGAACTTACGGATAAAGTAATCGCAGCAGACAGCAATATAGAGATGTAATTATTGTATATTAAGTATATTTTATTTATCTTATATATCATATAATGATATATAAGATAAAAGGGTTTCTAAATCATTAATGATTATAAAAATAATTATTATTCCATTATTATGAAAATTTTTAACTATCATAATATGACCAAAGCTGATTATAAGGCTATCAAGAAACATTTGGATTCATCCAACCTTATAATTTATCCTACTGAGACTTCTTACGCAGTTGGAGCTAACGCTTTAGATGACAAAGCTGTAAAAAAAATATTTTTATTAAAAAAAAGGGATAACTTAAAACCGCTGCCGGTTGTTATCAAGAATCCGGCTATGCTTCTTAATATAGCATATATAAAAAAAGGCGAAGAAGATTTAATTTCTATATTCTGGCCCGGACCCCTTACCATATTATTTGAAGCACGGGAAGACAAAGAATATTTATTTCAATCAGATTCTAAATATATAGGGGCTCGGGTATCTTCGCACACATTTATTGAAGAATTATTTCAAGAAATAGATTATCCTATTATCTCTACGAGCGCAAATATATCTTCAAAAGAAAGTCTTAATGAGATTAGCGAAAATGAGCTGGATTATATATTCGCCGATTATAATGACAAAGACGGCATAATTGCGATAAACGACGGAAAATTGGCAGGAGGGTGTTCTACAATACTCAAAATAGACGGCTGCACGAGAAAAATCAAGATTGTTAGAGAAGGGAATAATAATATTAAAGAAAGATTGTCCTGCTATATAAAAAATATTAATAATAACACATAGAAGAATGTAAAAAATAACTATCTGATATTGGGAGAATGATAAATTGATAAATTCGCGAAATATTTTAGGTATTATAGGCGGAAGCGGATTGTATAATATTGAAGGATTGAATAATATTAAAGAGGTTGCTGCAGATACCCCATTCGGCGCGCCTTCCGACAATCTCATTTTTGGAGAAATTGACGGAAAACAATTAGTATTTATACCAAGACACGGAAGAGGGCATAAGATTTTACCTTCTGAAATTAATTATGCGGCAAATATTTACGCCCTTAAAGCGGCAGGTGTCTCGAAGGTTATTTCCGTCAGTGCAGTGGGGAGTCTTAAAAAAGAAATAATTCCGGGCGATATGGTAATTGTTGACCAGTTTTTTGATTTTACTAAAAATAGAAAAAATACTTTTTTTGGAGACGGTATTGTAGCTCATGTTTCTATGGCGGAGCCGGTTTGCCCATGTTTAAGAAATATCGTTATTGATTCATGCAAATCTTTGGGGATAAGATATCATTCCGAAGGAACGTATATTTGCATAGAAGGACCTCAATTTTCATCAAAAGCGGAGTCTTTATTTTTTAAAAACAGCGGATTTGATGTTATAGGTATGACAAATGCAACCGAGGCAAAGTTTGCCCGCGAAGCAGGTCTCTGTTATACCACAATTGCTATGGCGACAGATTATGACTGCTGGCACGAAGAGGAAGAAAATGTTAATGCCGATATTATTATCAAAATTCTAAACGAAAATGCAGAAAAAGCAAAAAATATTATTAAGGAAGCTATTAAGCATATAGCTTATGGCGATGATGTTGGAAACGATAGTATTAATAATAATATTAATGATAGTATCAATGACGATATTAATGTTAATATACATAACGTTTACTCCTGTTCATGCTCATCATCTTTAGAACATGCTGTTGTGACTGCTAAAAAAGACGTGCCGGAACAAATTTTAGAAAAACTTGCTATTTTTGAAATATATAAATAAAATAATTTTGAGGAAAATAAAAATATGGCTATAACTGTTATAGGTTCTGTTGCTATCGATAATATAGAAACACCTTTTGAAAAAAAACAAAATATATTAGGAGGTTCCGCATCTTTTTTTTCGGTTGCCTCTTCGTATCTTACGGATGTTAATGTTATTGCGGTAGTAGGAAGCGATTTTGACGATAAATATATAGATATTCTGAAAAGTAAAAACATAAACGTTGATAATATAATTAAAAAGCACGGTAAGACATTTCATTGGGAAGGAAAATACGATTATGATATGTCGGACCCTCAAACACTTAATACTGAACTCGGTGTTTTTTTAGATTTTAAACCTTCAGTTCCGCATATCTTTAAAAACGATACACTTTTTTTAGCTAATATTGACCCTGATATTCAGCTTGAAGTTTTAGAACAAATGTTATCTCCTAAATTAATTGCGTTAGACACTATGAATTTCTGGATTGAAAAAAAGAAAGATAAATTGCTGCAGGCTATAAAAAAATCAGATATATTTATTATAAATGAATCGGAAGCAAGATTGCTAACCGGCGAAGTTTCCATATTTTCTGCAGCTAAAAAAATTTTTAAATACGGCGCTAAGATAATTGTGCTTAAAAGAGGTTCTTACGGTGCTACTCTATTTACCGATGGAATGTTTTTCATGATTCCGGCATATCCTTTAGAAAATGTTGTAGACCCGACCGGAGCAGGCGATTCATTTGCCGGCGGATTTTTAGGCTATATTGATAATACCGGTAATTTAAGCGATGAAAATTTAAAAAAAGCTCTTGTTTTTGGAAATATCATGGCATCATTTGCCGTTGAATCGTTTAGCATTGATAAACTTCTTTCAATAGACGGGGATAAAATAAAAGATAGATTTTCTAAATTTAGGAATATGACGTATTTTGAAAATATTTAAATCTGATAACTGAATAATTACCGGGATAAATTAGACATATTGAATGGAATAAATATAAAGATATAACCGGAATAACGCTCAGGCGGCGAATAAATTAGACACATTGAAGGGAATAACAGCAAATATTATGATATAACGATATATAATTAACGCTTAAGTTTTATTTATATTTATATTTATATTTATATTTTTATTTATATTTATATTTTGTTTAATTTAATTAAAAAATTATTTTAATATTTAAATTATTATGTCTCGTTTTTTTAAATTTAATTCAGATAAAAAATTTCTTGTTAAAATAAGTATTATTATCGCGCTAAGCCTATTGCCTTCCATACTCTTGTACGGATGCGGATTTTCTCAGGTCAGTAAGACGAACAAGCTGAAGTCTGTCCTCTACTATAGAATTGGTTCCGGGTATTTCAACAGCGGCAATTATGTTAAAGCATTGCAAGATTTTATAAAAGCCAGAACGGTAAATCCGTATTCGGCTAAAAATTATAATGCAATGGGCACGGTCTATATGATGACCCATCGTCAAAATAAGGCTATAAAGTGTTTTAAGAAGGCAACTCGACTGAATAATAAATTTTCATATGCATTTTATAATCTTGCAATGATTTATATAAAATTAAAAAAATATCATCTTGCTGCGGCAAATTTAAAAAAAGCTCTTTTGAATCCTTTTTATAATCAGCCTTATGAATCATACACCCTCCTTGGCAAAATATATATTATTCAGAACAAATTTAAAAAAGCCAAAAAATATCTTTTAATTTCCGAAGCGCTTAATAGGAAATATTTTTTGACTTACTATTACTTGGGAAGTTATTATTCAAAAAGAGGAAAGTTTCTTAAAGCTATAATTAATTATAAAAAGGCATTGAAGATAGATGCCTATTTTGTGCCGGCGCAGTTTAAAGAAGGGGAAAATTATTTTAAACTCAAAAGATATAACAAGGCTCATGCTATATTTAGTAAAATTTATAGTCAGAACAAACTTAATTCATTCGGTATTAAAGCTTCGGATTATCTTAAAAAATTAAAAAACTATTAATTGATTGTTATTGCAGATATATGGAAGATGAAATTAATATAGAAACGGTCGGTAAATACATTAAGTCGGAACGGGAAAGACATAATCTTACCCAGAACGATATTGCCCGCATAACAAAAATATCGCCTGCATATATTCAGGCGATAGAGGATGATAATTTTTTACCGTTCCCTTCTTCTTATACTATTAAGGGCTACATAAAATCAATTGCCGAAGCAATTCAAGCTGATGAATTTTATGCCCTGAAACTGTATGAATCGGCTAACAAAAATATTTCTGAAATTAAGCACGAAGATATTGTAAAACAAAAATTTATAGAAGAGCACCAAAAACTAATAAAATTAAAGAAAAGATTATTTATATCCGCTGCAATTATCATTGTAATTATTTTCGGCATTATCGGATTTATTAATATTAAAAAAGCAATTAGAACAGACAACATTTCCTCCAAATTATTTTCTATATTTTCCGCAAGACATAAACTTGTCAATAAAAAAAAATTATTAAAAAGCAAATATAATAAAAACAAATCCAATATTCATTATAAAGTAATACTTAAAGGTAAGGTTATCAGGAAAACATGGGTAGATGTTTCTATAGACAATTCAAGGCAAAAGCAAAGCATGCTATATCCCGGAACTGTTAAAATATGGAAAGCTAAAAAGAAACTGCGTATCAAAATTGGAAATGCAGGTGGAATATTGCTAAGTTATAATGGAAAATATCTTGGAGAATTAGGCAAAAATAAAGAGGTGATAACTTTAAATTTTCCGAAACAAAAATAGATTTTTTATACAGCAATATTTTATTGATTTTCAATTTAATTATTAATTTTAGTTAAAACACACGCAAAATTAACTGCAAAAACACTTTTTAGATTGAATATAATGATAAAAATGCTATAAACATATTTTTTATAATGCAAAATTAACTGTATAGGGACTTTTTGCATAGATATCTTAAAAGTTGTCAATGCAACTTTGTATTTATTGACAAATTTATATTTTAATAATATAATGTATCGATGTTTTCACACTTCGTAAACAAAGGTATTAACGGTACTTGTTTAATATGCCATTGACGGTATTAATTTAATTCAATAAAATCAATAAAACTAAATGGAGGGTATTTAATTATGGCAACAGCATCAAACAAAACTCTTGACGCAAGCGGATTATCATGTCCGTTGCCTATTGTTAAAACAAAAAAAGAAATTGATTCAATGACTTCAGGTCAGGTACTTGAAATTATTTCTACCGATCCCGGTTCTAAAAATGATATGACGGCATGGTGCAAAAGAACAGGCAATGAACTCTTAGAATCTGTAGAAGAAGGCGGAAAATTTAAATTTTATGTAAAAAAAGCGTAAATTTCTTATTAATTTTTTATAAAGTAATATAGCTTATATTATTTTATCTAAAACAGGCAAAATTTTTTAGTCCAATTTCATCGTTTTAATTATTAATTTATTGGTATTTGCATCATATAATACGATGAAGTTGGACTAAAAATATAATTTTTTTTATTCTGTTTTCGCGCTTTTTTGTTTTATTTTTTTCAATTTCCAGACGACAGTTGAGATAGCAATGCTTATTTCATACATAGAATATAACGGTATAGCTATAAAAAACATTGTAACAATGTCTGCATGAAATGCCGCAATAACTAAACTGCCTATTAAAGCGTACTTTCTATTCTTGATTAAAATATCAGGTTTCAGTATTCCTGCTATAGAAAGCAAAGTAGAAATAATTGGCAATTCAAATATTACGCCGAAAATAATACTTAATCTCAAAGCAAAATTAACAAAATGAGTAAGATTTATCAAAGGCGACAGATTCGCATTTTGATAACTGAGTGAAAAATTTATCACTGCCGGCCATATATAAAATATCATAAAAACCATTCCGGATATAAATGAAAGCGTTCCAAAAAACAGAAAAGGCAGTAAGTACATTCTTTCCTTTTTTAATAACCCCGGTTTAATAAATTGCCATATTTCAAAGAATATAAACGGCAATGCCATCATAAATCCAAGTATAATTGATACTTTTACCTGCATAAAAAACGGTTCAAGCGGGGCTGAATAATGCAATATATGTTTTGTAAATTTTTTAGGTGTTTTATTAAGTCCGAAAGAGTAATAAATAAAAGGGACTTTCTGTTTGATAATATTCTTTAGTTCTCCTGAGAAGTATGTAATATAAGTAGGCTTCTCTAGAGGCATTTCAATGACGTTAACGGCGTTGTATGATAGATGCCATGAAAAACCGGTGGTAATTATTATAATAATAAAAATATGGACAATCCGTTTTCTTAATTCAGAAAAGTGTTCGAGGAAAGGCATTCTCGAATCGTCTGTATTGTCTGTATTATTTGCATTATCTGTATTGTCAGTATTTTTTATTTTTTTTGCCATAGCGCGTTTTGTCTTAACCTCAGCGGTTTAGTCTAATCTTAGTTTTAGTTTTAGATATCAGCCGTATTATTAATTCTATTAATTCTATTAGTTTTATTAATTCCGTTATTTTTATTATTTACAATAAATATTATTTAATTAATTTAGGGGAAATAAATATCATCAGCTGTTCTTTATTTACGACTTTCTGCCTTGATGAAAACAGATAGCCCAATATAGGTATATTAGATAATATAGGGATGCCGTTATTTGAACGTGATTTTTCCGTATAAAGAATACCGCCTAAAACAAGTGTGGAATTATTTTTTACCGAAACTGTCGTTGTAACGCTCTGATTCGTTGCGCTCGGGAAACCGTCCACCTCCTGCCCAAAATCAGGTTGTGAATTAGTAACCGTAAGATTTAAAATGATATTGCCGCCGCTTTCTATAATCGGTGTAACCGTTAGCGTCAATCCCAGAGTTATTGTCTGTAATGTAGATGTAACCGGCTGCTGTGTGATTATCGTGGTGCCGGTTGAAGATGTGGGCGACGAAGTGCCTGTTCCGGAAGATGCCGTATAAGCTGTATAATACAATGTAGTGCCTGAATTTATCGTAGCCGTGCTGCCGCTTACTACCGTCACGTCGGGCGATGATATTATTTTATCGTATCCTAATTGCTGTCCCATGCTTAACTGAGCTGAAATTAGTCCAAAATTCTGCCATGACGTTCCTATATTCAGATTCATAGTACCTGAAGAAAGAGCGACAGGCGTGCTGAAACCGGATATGCTGGTGCCTGTAGTAGTAATAGTATTATTTGCATAGGGGGACATTGACCATGAAACGCCTAAATTTCTGGTAAAATTATTGCTGATGTCAACTATTTTTGCCTGAATACGAACAGTTCTCTTTTTTACATCTATATTTTTTATAATTCTATTTATCTGTTTAATATTAGAAGGCAAATCATATGCTAAAATTTCATTACCGTTCGGCAGCGCAATAACTTTTCCGCCTTTTGGCATCATTGGAGTTAAAAGAGATATTGCTTTAGATGCCGGTATATTTTTTAGTTTAATTTTATAAACTTTAAATTTATTCTTTAATGAAGAGCTTGTACCTATAAAAAGGACTTTGTTTTTAACGCTGAAATTTAAATTTCCCGCTTCAAAAATTATTTTTAGCGCTTTATTCAAATAAATCTTATTTATGTGAAGGGTTATATCGCCTTTTACGGTGTTGCTTAATGAATAGTTGATATGAAATTCATGAGTTAAACCTATAAGGAGCGGTCTAAGCGGAATATCGTTTCCATTTATAGTTATTTTATTTTCAGGCAGTTCTATGCCGTAAAAGTTAATATATTTTGTTTTTTGGTTAATTGCTCTTTTGTCAAAATTATATCTGATATTGCTGCTGCGATTATTGCTATGAAAAGTTTCTGCAAAAGCAGCCGTATTATTTTGTAAATCTAAAAATATAGCAAACAGTATCGTCAGTATTGTAAAAAATAAAATAAACGAATAGTTTTTATGAATTTTCATAATTAATTTTGAAAACCTTCAAATTTTTTTAAAATCAAACGTATTATTTTACCTTTTTTTGATTCAATAATTACCGCGCCTTTTGTTATATTGATTATTTTACCTACGGATAAAATTTTTGAGTTTATATAATAAGGTTTACCGTTAATTATTGCAATATTAAGATTTTTTTCGGAACTTGCGATTATTGCCTGCAAATTTAGCTTATGAACTGTTTTATGGCGTATTATTGAGATTGATTTTTGTTTAAACGGTGAAATAAATGGATTTTTCAATTTATAAGCGTAAGCATTAACGGAATTTACGCATATAAAAAGCATCATAAAAGATAATCCTGCAGTACCGATAGGTGATAGAATATTTAAAAAAATAGATTTCATTTTATTTATTGATATAACGTTTATTTTTTGTCAAAGCGAAAGTTTCAGCCGTTAAATCTATTTTAAGGTATGACGGTATTTTCTGATCCGCCGAAATTTCCATGTTTTTTAATAAAATTATTCTTTTTAATGAGTTAATTTTTTTTAAAAATAATAAAGCTTGATTATATCCGCTTACTATTGAAATAGAAATAGGCAGTATTTTGTAATTTATTTTTTTTGGTTTAATGATTTTATTAAATTTTATATATTTAATTTCAAAATTGGTTTCCGGCATACAATCCGATATTTGTTTAACTAAAGCTGCAATCTGAAAAGTGTCGGGCAGCGAAGATTTATTTTGTTTTAGTGTTAACGTTAATTCTTTAATATATTTTTTTGTGTTCAATAGTTCAAACCTTTCAGCGCTGATAGAAGAATAATTTTTTTGCATTTTTTTAACCTTTTTGTTCAGCTGTATAATCTTATTATTTTCTAAAGAGTAATTTTTATCAAATCTTTTTAAAAAGAAATCATTATTTATTAAATAGATAAACACTAAAAGCAATAGAAATATTAAGAAAAATTTGTTATTTCTTAAATTGTTGAGAAACTCTTTTATTTTTTCAAAATATTTCATAATTATAGCTTGCATTTTAAATCAAAAGTATAATAATTATTACCTTTTTTTATTTTTTTTTCAATGCCTGATAAATATATTTTTTTAAACATTTTCATCTTTTTAATATTTTTAATATAAACGGAAACATCTTTTAATGATAGACTATTGCCGTTAATGATGAAATTTCCGTTATTTGACGATAGGCTGCTGAGCCATATGCCGTTGGGCATCGGAAATTTAATTATTTCGATAAATTTTTTATATTCTTTCTTCTTTAGTCGATTTAACTTATTAATTATTGATGAATCTTTTTTAAGTGATGTTTCTATTTTTTCTTTATTCAGAATTGCTTTTTGAATTGTTGTATAAATTATATTATTGTTTCTAATGGTTTCCAATTTCTGATTTAAATTAAAGACGACAGTTCTCGCATTATTTGTTTTACTGAATATTATATAATCATATCCGGATAAGATAAAAATATAGCCGACCAAAACGATTAAATAAACAATGACCTTATTTCTTCTGGCTATATTTATTTTATCGCTTAACGGCAATAAATTTATTCTAGTTTTATTTTTCTTTTTTTTAACGTTGGATTGTGCCATAAGATATTAGTTTATTTCCCAAGCATAAGCCCAAATGCGGGTAGCATAATATCCAGTATATCAAATAAATTATTTTCGTCATATAGAATATAATTTGATAAGATTTGTCCATCTAAGTTCATATTCATAATTCCGTTATTGCTGCCGATATTGTCATTATCGGTATAATGATTAATGTTATTGCTGTTTCCGTCTGATAGTTTATCGCTATTATTTGCTGCTTTGCGGACATTTTTTGCGGCAGTTTTATTTTTATAGATTTTTTTGTAAAGTTTTGACGATAGTTTTATTAAAGGCTGAATTTTACGTTCCTTTTTATTTCTTTTTTTATCGTTTTCATTGTTATTGCGGGCGCTATCGGCTTTGCCGTTATTATTTTTCGCATTATTATTGTGTGTGTCTGCGCCGCTGCCGTTGTCTAATAATTTTAAAATGCTCATTGTTTCTATATGTATATTTGTTAAATTCGATATTATATCTTTAAACGTTTCATTGTTTGCGTAAACCCCTGAAATATATATATTTTCAATCGGTTCTATTGATTTTCCTGCATAATAATAATCAACTGTTTTTTGAATTTCAGCGCTTATAGTTTCTCCCGCTTCATTTATATTTTTAGTATTTTTGATGATATTAATTTCTTCAATATTTCTTTCAAAGATTATCGTATTTTTATATATGATTATTATCTTTATTGAAATAAGATTGATGTCTATAAGCATATAATGGAGACCGGCATTATTCCCATAAATAAATAAATTTGCATTATACAGACTGGTTGTTTTAGATTCTATTGACCTGAGCTTTATATCTGCTTTCGCGAAAGTTTTAACTAACTGTTCGGAATATTCTTTTTTAGCGACGTATGCGGTCGTTAAAAGGTTGTAGCCCCCGTCTTTATTATCCTCCTGATAGGTATAAATATAATCGTAAACAATTTGAGACAGAGGAAACGGAGATTTTTTCTTGACCTCGTATTCTACCGCTTTAGCAAGGTCAGATTCAGGCATTTCTGGGAGTGAAAAATTATAATTATAAATGTAATCATCGTTTAAAACTGTAAAAACATTTTTTTTACTGAACTGTCTTAAGCCAAATGCTTTTTTTATTTCTTCTGCCATTAAAATATTTTCCGTGTTTTCTGCATTATCATTATAGGTTGTTGCGTCAATATCATTTTGGTTAAGCTTTTCAAGCGAAAAATTATTTATAATATAAGTCTTATTTTTCTTAGTCGCTTCAATGATTTTAATATAATTGTAATCTATTATGACTGCCGTGAAGGTTTTTGACATATATGTTATATTTGCAATTGTTAAGAAATTAAAGAACGTTAGATATTATTTATTATCTAATATCTATATATCAACTATCTGCTGTCTATCTTTTTATTTGTTATTTGCTCATCTATAATCCAATATATATATTATATATATTTATGTATATTTATATATAAAATATTTATTAGTTAGCAGATAATATCTAATATTTTAATATAATTATTAAAAAATTCAAATATTATACTTTTAACTGTAGTATTGTTAAGATTTTTAAAATCAAAATCTTCGGCTCTGAAGCATGATATATTTTTAAAAATGATAGCTTTATTAGATTTGCTGATTTTATCCCCGTAATTTATTATGTCGCATGTAAAATATTCATTGTTTGTAATTTTTTTAAAATTAAAATTTAAATTGTTATCTGATACTTTATCTGCAGGAGAAAGAGCATTTGCATTTTTCGAATCGATACTGTTGCGTGAATTGTAAGTATTTTTTATTTTTCTTGTTATAATATTGTCTATTAGAGGATTTTTTATGCAGAATTTGGGCTGTTCATTCAGTACTCCGTAAGGTGCCATTAGTCTCAGTTTGTTTATAAGTTCATTGCTCATATTGTCGGCTGACAGTTCTTCGTCATAGTTAAATTTGCAGCCGGTCTTGATATAAGCAATATCCGATTGAAGTTTATCCGAATCTTTTTTCCATAATTTATTTGCAGCATCAATGAATTTATCGAATTCGTTTTTTTTAATACTCAGACCGCAAGCCAGCTTGTGTCCGCCGAATTTTATAAAAAAATCTTCAAATTGTTTTAAAATCGAATAGATATCAATATTTTCATATGACCTTGCAGAACCTATAAAAATATCTTCTTTATATCCTGATAGCAGCAAAACAGGTTTCATTAAAGATTCGGCTAATCTTGACGATGCTATTCCTATTACCCCGGGATGCCATGAATCGTCGGATAAGATAATTACTGGATTTGAATAATTCGCGCCGTCCATCTGATTTATTTTTATAATTGCGCTATTAAAACATTCTGTTTCTAATTTTTTTCTTTTTTTATTCAGTTCTTCTAATTTTAAGGCTAAAGTTCTTGCCTGTTCGTAATCCTGCGACATAAGTAATTCTACGGCGATATTAGGATTTCCTACCCTGCCTGATGAGTTAATTTTTGGAGCTATTTTCCATGCAATATCCGATTCAGTCGCATTGTCGAAACGAAGATTGCAGATTTTTTTTAATTCTTTTATTCCCGGTCTCGGTTCATTATTAATTATTTTAAGCCCGTAATAAACCAGAAGCCTGTTTTCGTCATACATAGGTACGATGTCGCCTACAATCCCTATGCATACAATGTCGAGGAAATCTTTTAAATTTGGATAAGAACTTATTAATCCATCGTCAAAAAGTTGTTTTCTGAGAGCCATTGCAAGATTAAACGCAATTCCCACGCCGGGTAAAAATTTAAAAGGAAATTTATCGTCTTTTTGTTTGGGATTAAGTATTGCGATTGCAGGGGGAATTTTGTCGGGGACTTCGTGATGGTCGCATATAACAACGTCTATACTGTTAGAATTTGCATATTCGACGGGTTCATAATTAGTGATACCGAGGTCAACCGTAATTATTAGCGAGACCGGCTTTCCATTTTCGCAATTATTATCGGCTATCAGTTCATTTATAGGTTCGATGCCAAGTCCATATCCGTGCTTAATTCTGTCGGGAATTTTATATATTATATTATGAACCGATGTGTTTTTATTATCCGTGCTGCCGCCATTATTGCTGTTGCTTTCGGCTTTTACGATATATTTATTGATTTCTCTGAGAAAAAGAACTAAAAACGATGTTGCGGTGATTCCGTCAACGTCGTAATCGCCGAAAACACATATTTTTTCATCGTTTACTAGTGCATTAGCTATACGGTTTACCGCTTTATCCATATCTTTCATAAGAAACGGATTATGGAGATTCTTTAACGAGGGCTCAATATAGTTTGATATATAATTATATATATAATTATCTAAAATTTCTGCTGAAATGTTTATAGGATTTACATCAAAAGTATCCGCTTTGTCTTTTTCGGATATTATCAGATTCAAAAATGCCGGTTCAAAACAAAGCTGAGAAAATATCCTTTTTGAAATAATAGATTTAGTGAGATTACTTAACTGAAATTTATCTAAATTATTTTTTATTGATAAAAAAATTACCTCGCTGTCATATCCGTACTTCTTCAAGTTTGGAAAGTCTGTATCATCATTTTCATTATTATTTATAATATTTTTCATTGAATATTACCATAATAGGGCTTGCTATGAAAATTGAAGAATACGTTCCGATTATAACGCCGAAAAGGAGCGTAAAAGCAAAATCATGCAGCACAGACCCTCCAAGAAAAAATAATGACAGAACGACTAATATAACAGTCAATGAAGTTACTACAGTTCGGGTTAAAACTTCATTTATGCTTTTATTTACCAAATTTTTTAAATTAATAGACTGTTTTTGTTCGCTTTCAAGCTTAAGATTTTCCCTTATTCTATCAAAAACAACGACTTTATCCGTTAAAGAATATCCAGCAACGGTTAAAATAGCCGTTATTACAAGAAGTGTTATTTCTTTATCGAATATAAATATAACTCCAAGAAGAGCAAGTATATCATGGGCAAGCCCGATTGCCGCCGCCGCCCCGAATCTGAATTCAAATCTCCACGTTATATATATAACTATACTTATTATAGCTATAATGATTGCAATAACGGCATCTTTCGTCATGCTGCTGCCGACGGACGGACCAACCATTTCATTGCTTATTACTTTGAAAGGGTTACCCGGAGAAGATTTTTTCACTAAAGATTTTAATTTATTTGCATATTTCGTAATATTATTGCCGATTAATTTTGTTTTGATAATACATTCATTCTTTCCTTTAAATTTTATAATTTTGATGTCTTTAAATCCGCCGGATGTTAATGATTTTCTGACTAGCGGAACATTGAGCTTATGTTTAAAAAGAAGCTGCATTGTTAAGCCGCCGGTAAAATCTATACCTATATTGGCAGTGCCCAGAAGCATCGTAATGACCTCAACTATTCCGAGAATAACAAGTACGGAAGATATTACAAAAGAAATTTTCTTTTTTCCAAGAAAATCAAAATGCGTATTTCTTATAAATTCCACTTTTATCGGCTCCTTATATGCTTAATTTTTCAAGTTT